>JAAZBQ010000145.1 GCA_012513725.1 Chloroflexota bacterium | reverse complement strand
GCGCGCCCACGGCACGTTCCAGCAGCCCAACCCCTACGGCGGCTACCTGGGGCTCCTCGTGCCCCTGGCCTACGGGATCGTGCTCGCCGAGGGGCGCACCGCCTGGGCGGCCATCCGCACGGGCCGACCGGCGCGTGCCTGGCTCTGGGGGCTGGCCGTGATCTCCGGGGGGGTGATGCTCGCCGGGCTGGTGATGTCTTGGTCGCGGGGGGCGCTCTTGGGCCTGGCCGCCGGGGCCGGGCTGGTGTTCCTCTCGTTGGGGCGCAAGGCCTGGGCCGTGGCCGCGGCGCTGGCCCTGATGCTGGCCTTCCTGGGGCCGGGCAGCGTGGAGGCCCTCCCCGGCGACCTCGTGGGCCGGGTCACCGAGACGTTCGAGTACATCAACCTCCCGGACCTCACCGCGGTCGAGATCGACGACGCGAACTTTTCCGTCATCGAGCGCGCCGCCCACTGGCTGGCGGCCTGGCGGATGTTCTCCCGCGCCCCGTGGCTGGGCGTGGGCACCGGGCAGTACGCCACCGTCTACCCCCAGGTGGCGCTGCCCCGCTGGCAGGATCCCCTGGGCCACGCCCACAACTATTACCTGAACGTCCTGGCCGAGGGCGGCCTTTTGGGGCTGGCGTTCTATCTGCTTATGCTAGGGGCGGCCATGCGCACCGTCTGGCGGGCCGCCCGCGAGACCTCCGGCTGGCAGCGGGGCGTGGCCCTCGGGGCGCTGGGGATGCTCGGGCACCTGGCGGCCCACAGCGGGTTCGACAACCTGTACGTCCACGAGATGTACCTCGTGGTCGCCATGCTCCTGGGCATGGTGGCCTGGGCGCGGCAGCGGGCCGCGCCGGAGGCCCCTCGTGTCGGCGCCTGACCTACCCGAAAAGGATCGCATGACCACTCTCCTCTCCGCCATCCAGAGCGCCACCGGCGTGCGCCGGGTGGAGCTCGTGCGCTTTGTCAAGTTCGCGGTGGTGGGCGCCATCGGCGCCGTCGTCGATTTCTCCATCCTGAACCTCGGCATCCAGGCGTTCGGCCTGGCCAAGTGGCTGGCGAACACGTTCTCCTTTACCGCCGCGGTGGCGAGCAACTTTACCTGGAACCGGCTGTGGACCTACCCGGAGACCCGCGGGGAGCCCCTCGGCCGGCAGGCGGGCCAGTTCTTCCTCGTGAACCTGGTCGGCTATGTGATCAACCAGGCGGTGTTCCTCTCGCTGGACCGCTACGTGTTCACCGATTGGGGCGCCTGGGGCTACAACCTCGCCAAGGCCTTGGCCATCGGCGTGGTCCTCTTCTGGAACTTTGGCGTGAACCGGGTCTGGACCTACAGGAACGTCCGCTGATGCGCGTCGGCATCGACTATACCTCGGCGGTGCGCCAGGGCGCCGGCATCGGCCGCTACACCCGGGGGCTGATCCGGGCGCTCGTGGAGATCGACCGCACGAACCGCTACGTCCTCTTTTCCGCCGGGCGCGACCCCCGGGGGGCCACCTGGCCCGCGAACGTGGCCTATCGGGCGCTGCCGCTGACCGACCGGCACCTGGCCATCCTCTGGCAGCGGCTGCGCCTGCCCTTGCCCGTGGAGACGATCACCGGCCGGGTGGACCTGTTCCACTCGCCGGACTTTGTCCTGCCGCCGGTATGGCGGGCGCGGACGGCGCTCACCGTCCACGACCTCTCCTTCATGCGCTACCCCGAGTGCTCGTCGCCCCCGCTCCTGGAATACCTGATGCGCTCGGTGCCCCGCTCGGTGGAACGGGCCGACCTGGTGCTGGCGGATTCCGAGAGCACCCGGCGCGACGTCATCGAGCTCCTGGGCATCGCCGAGGACCGGGTGCGCACGCTGTACGCCGGCGTGGAGGAGCGCTTTTCCCGGCCGGCCGAACCCGACGCGGTAGAGGCGGTGCGCCGGCGCTATGGCATCGCGCGACCCTACATCCTGGGGCTCGGCACGCTGCAGCCGCGCAAGAACTTTCCGGCGCTGATTCGCGCCTACCACGCCCTCCGCGAGACCCACGGCGTCGAGCACCAACTGGTCATCGGCGGCGGGAGGGGCTGGCTGGACGACGAGATCTATGCTACCATCGATGCGCTGGGCTTGGAGGGCGACGTGCTCCTGCCGGGCTATGTGGACGATGCGGACCTCCCCGCCCTCTACACGGGGGCGGCGGTGTTCGCCTTTCCGTCCTTGTACGAGGGGTTCGGCATCCCGATCCTGGAGGCGATGGCCTGCGGCACGCCGGTGGTGAGCGCCGACGCGTCGTCGCTGCCCGAGGTGACGGGCGACGCGGCGCTCCTGGTTTCGCCCCACGACGTGGAGGCCCTGGCCCACGCCCTGTGGCGCCTCCTGGATGATGGCGATCTCCGCGAGACGCTGGTGGAGCGGGGCCGCCAGCGGGTGGCGCTGTTCCGCTGGGAGGCCGCCGCACGGACTCTCCTGGAGGCCTACGCATCGCTCGCCGGGTAGCGCCGGCGCCCGGTAACAAGGAGGGAACATGATCCGTCTGGCAGAGTGCATGAGCCGCATGGGCACCGAGACCGCCTTTGAGGTGCTGGCCCGCGCCAAGGCGTTGGAGGCCCAGGGCCGCGACATCATCCACCTGGAGATCGGCGAGCCCGATTTCGACACCGCGCCGCACATCGTCGAGGCGGCGTGTCGCGCCCTCCGCTCCGGCGCCACCCACTATACCGCCGCGCCCGGGATCCCCGAGCTCCGCGAGGCGATCGCCGAGGTCACCTCGGAGAGCCGCGGCCACCCGGTGGACATGAACCAGGTGGTGGTGACCCCGGGGGCCAAGCCGATCATGTTCTTCACCATCATGGCCCTCGGCGAGCCGGGCAAAGAGATCATCTACCCGAACCCCGGCTTTCCCATCTACGAGTCGATGATCCACTTTGTGGGCGCCAAGGCGGTGCCCGTGCCCCTCCGCGAGGAAAAGGGCTTTCGGTTCGACGTGCAGGAGCTGATCGACCTGATCACCGACCGCACGGCGCTCATCATCCTGAACTCGCCCCAGAACCCCACCGGCGGGATCCTGACCCAGGAGGACCTGGAGGCCATCGCCGAGGTCTGCGTCGAGCGGGACATTCCCGTCCTCTCCGACGAGGTCTACGAGCACCTGATCTACGACGGCGACTTTCACTCCATCACCCGCTGCGAGGGGATGTCCACCCGCGAGCGGACTATCTTGCTGCATGGGTTCTCCAAGACCTACGCGATGACGGGCTGGCGGATCGGCTACGGCGTGATGCCCGCCCCCCTGGCCGAGCATGTCACCCGGCTGATGGTGAACTCGGTCTCCTGCACGAACGCCGCGACCCAGTGGGCGGCGGTGGAGGCGCTCCGCGGCCCGCAGGACGCCGTCGCGTCGATGGTGGACGCCTTTCGCGAGCGGCGGGAGGTGATCGTCAACGGGCTGAACGCGGTTCCCGGCATGCGCTGCGTGTCGCCGGGCGGGGCGTTCTACGCGTTTCCGAACATCACCGGCACGGGGATGACGAGCAAAGAGGCGGAGGATTTCTTCCTCCAGGAGGCCGGCGTGGCCTGCCTGGCCGGGACGTCGTTTGGCGAGTACGGGCAGGGGTACCTGCGGCTGTCGTACGCCAACTCGGTGGGTGCGATCCGCTCGGCGCTGGGTCGGATGACGGAGGCGTTGGAGAAGAGGAAGGGGTAGCGGTACGTTGCCCGAGAAACCCAAACGCACCGGAACCGTTCGGTTCCGGTGCGTTCTCGTTGCCCGGGTGCGGGCCATGTCGGTGCGGGCGAGGGGAACGGCGGCCCATCCCTCCGCCCTCATCCTTCATCCTTCCCTACGTCGTATACATCTCCGGCTTGAGCACCGCCACATACGGCAGATTCCGGTACGCCTCCGCATAGTCCAGCCCATACCCGATGACGAACTCGTCGCCCACCTCGAACCCGACGTAATCGACGCTCAGGTCCACCGTGCGGCGGGAGACCTTGTTCAGCAGGGTGCAGAGGCGGATGGTCGCCGGGTTGCGGACGCCCAGGTTCTCCAGGAGATAGGCCAGGGTGTGGCCGGTGTCGATGATGTCCTCGACGATCAGGATGTGCCGGCCGGTGATGTCGCGGTCCAAGTCCTTGAGGATGCGCACCACGCCGGAGGACTC
>JAAZBQ010000144.1 GCA_012513725.1 Chloroflexota bacterium | reverse complement strand
TCGGCGGCTGGCCCAAATCGCGCGAGGCGCCCGTCTACGAGATCGCCGGCCGGCGGGTGGGCATCCTGGGGATGGGCTATGTCGGACGGCGCTCGGCGCGCCTCTTCAAGGCCGTCGGCGCCGAGGTATGGGTGTACGATCCCTACCTTCCCGAGGAGGACGCCGCGCGCCTCGGCGTGACCAAGGCGGAGTTGGAAGACCTCCTCTCCGAGTGCCCCGTCATCTCCGTGCATCTGCCCGTCACCGACGAGACGCTGCGGATGCTGGGCGCCCGGGAGCTGGCCCTCATCCAGGATGGCGCGGTGTTTGTGAACACCGCCCGCAGCCTAGTGGTCGATCAGGACGCGCTCCTCGCCGAGCTGCGCAAGGGGCGCTTTTGGGCCGCGCTGGACGTCTTTGACAAGGAGCCGCTCGCCGAGGACAGCCCCTTTCGCTCGTTGGACAACGTCCTCTTGACGCCCCACGTGGCGGGGCTGACTATGGATTCCTACCAGAGCCTGATGGCCCTGGCCATCGACGAGGTCGAGCGCTTCTTTAGCGACAAGCCCCTGGTGTATTCGGTGACCCGCGAGATGCTCGCCACGATGGCGTGAGCGACGTGCAGAAAGGGAGCAGTCATGGTTGATCACCACCCCGTACTCCTGCCCCAACCCCAAGAGGTCGCCTGGGGCGATGGCGCCCTGGACCTGCGCGGGGGCCTCCGCGTGCAGGTGGACGAGCGCGCCTGGCCCGCACTACAGCCGGCCCTCGGCGCGCTGGCCGAGGACGTGGCCGCCGCGGGCGGCCGCCTGACGACGTCTCCGCGCGCCGCCGCGGCCGAGGCGCCGCTGGCCATCGGGACCGGCGCGCCGCATCCGGAGGCCGCCACCGGTCTCCCCGAGGGGGCCGAAGGGTACTCGCTCACCGTGGATCCCTCCGGCGTGCAGCTGATGGCCCGTACCCCCCACGGCCTGTTCAACGGCCTGCAGACCCTGCGCCAGATGGTGGCGCAGGCGGGAGCCGCGCTGCCCGCCGTGGCCATCCGTGACTGGCCGGCCCTGGCGATGCGGGGCATCCACCTGGACCTCAAGGGGGCCATGGCGCCGGTCGCCTACTGGCAGGACGCCATCCGCCTCCTCAGCCACTACAAGGTGAACGCCGTCGTCATCGAGTACGAGGACAAGTTCCCTTACGCCTCGCACCCGGAGGTGGTGGGGCCCGGCGCCCTGAGCCGCGAGGACCTCGAGGCGCTCCTGGCTACCGCCCGGGAGCATTTCGTCGAAGTGATCCCCCTCCTCCAGATGCTTGGCCACGCCGAGTACATCCTGCGCCACCCACAGCACGCCCACCTGCGCGAGAGCGGCAGCATGACGCAGTTCTGCCCCCAGCACGAGGGCTCCTGGCCCGTCCTCGCCGACCTCCTGGACGAGGTGATCGCCGCGCACCCCGACGCGCGGAACCTGCACCTGGGCGCCGACGAGGCCTGGCTCCTGGGCGACTGCCCCCGCTGCCGGGCCTTTGTGGAGCGCGAGGGCAAGCTGGCGCTCTACCTGGGGTTCGTCAACCGCGCCATCGAGCGGGTGCAGGCGGCCGGGATGCGGCCCATCATCTGGGACGACATGATCCAGCGGAATCTCCAGGCGGGCGGGCTGGATCTCCTCCCCGAGGGCGTGATGCTGTGCAACTGGGCCTACTCGCAGCGCGACGTGCGCTCGCCGATCTTTTACTATGGCGGGCAGGAGGGCCATAATCGCTTCCGCTGGGCCTCGCGCCAGTGGATGGACCGCGACCCCGGGATGTTGGATCCCTTTGCCCTGCAGTGGGTCGAGGAGGCCCCCGATGACGTAGTGGCCTTTGCCCGGGAGTACTGGGACCGGGGCGAGTACCCGCTGTTCGGGTCGTCGTTCCCCTGGGTCAAGTATTTCCGCGAGCACGGCCGCGAGGTGGTCGGCGCCTCGGCGGCCAAGGGGGCCAACGGCTTTCACATCTTTTCGCCGCTGTACGACCACCGCATGGATAACTGCGCGGCCTGGGCCCAGGTGGCCCGGGAGGACGGGGCCGAGGGCGTCATCGCCACCGCCTGGTCGCGCTACGACGGGCTGCGGGTAGCCTGCGAGCCGTTCGAGCTGGGCTGGCAGCCCTACCTGGCCACGGCGGCCTGGTGCTGGGAAGCCCGCGATCCCCAGCGCGCGGCACTCGACGAGCAGTTCCGGGCCGCCTACCTCGGCATCGAGGATCCCCAGGTGACCACGGCCGTCGAGTGGCTGGATCGCGGCAGGCGCACCGGCGGCGTCCTGCTCCTGCGGCGCGCGTGGGAGGTGTTCGAGGGCGCCGAGAGCCCCACGCCCCACGGCCGCCGCTACCTGGCCCACCTGGCCCTGGCCGCCCGGCTGGAGGGGCTGCGCCTCGCCGCGGATCGCCTGCTGGACGACGGCTGGGCGCAATACCCGCGGGCACAGGCCGGCACCATGAGCGTCGAGCATCGCCAGCGCCTCATCGATAGCGCGCGCCAGCTCCTGGCCGAGTTCACCGCCTGGCAAGAGGACGCCGCCGGCGTCCTGGCCGCCACGCTGCATCCGGAAGATAGCGAGGAGGTCATCGCCATCCAGACGGCGGGCTATGCCCGGCGGCTGAGCGACCTCCTGGCCGAGCTGGAGCGCTCCACGCCCCTGGGGGAAGACAACCCATGATCCTACAGACCAAGTGGCAACTGGATACGCCGGCCCTCTGCCTGGACCTCGACCTCCTGGAGGCCAACGTCCAGCGCATGGCGGCTTTTCTCGCCGACAAGCCCGCCGCCCTGCGGCCCCACACCAAGACCCACAAGTGCCCGACCATCGCCTGGATGCAGATCCATGCCGGGGCCATCGGCGTCACCTGCGCCAAGGTCGGTGAGGCCGAGGTGATGGCCCGTGCGGGCATCCGCGACATTCTCATCGCCAACCAGGTGGTGGGGGAGGACAAGATCGCCCGCCTGATGGGGCTGGCGGCCTACTCGGACGTGATGGTCGCCATCGAGGATCTGGCCAACGCCCGGGCGCTCTCCGAGGCAGCCGCGGCTCGGGGCATCGCCCTGCGGGTCCTCCTGGAGGTGGACGTGGGGATGGGCCGCTGCGGGGTGGCCCCCGGCCAGGCCACGCTGGACCTGGCGCGGGAGGTCTGCGCCCTCCCGGGGCTGCGCTTTGAGGGGCTGATGGGCTACGAGGGCCACGCGGTGATGATCCCCGACATGGCCGAGCGCACCGCCGCGGCGCACCGGGCCATGGGGCTGCTGGTGGGCTCCCGGGATCTCCTCGTCGAGAACGGTATCGAGGTGGCGATCGTCTCCGGCGGCGGCACGGGCACCTATGCCATCACCGGCGCTTACGAGGGGCTCACCGAGATCCAGGCCGGCTCGTACGCCACCATGGACGCCAAATACCGCTCGGTGGGGCTCGACTTTGCCCAGGCCCTCACCGTGGTGGCCCGGGTGATCAGCGCCCGCGACGACACGGCGATCATCGACGCGGGGATGAAGACGCTGACCCACGAGTTCGGCCTGCCCGAGGTGGTGCAGCCCACGGGCTGGCGGCTGAAGGGCCTCTCCGAGGAGCATGGCTCGCTCATCCGCGAGGGCGGCGAGCCGCTCAAGCCCGGCGACCGGGTGGAGATCGTGCCCAGCCACGGCTGCACCACGATCAACCTCCACGACGTCTACCACGTCACCCGGGGGGAGCGCTACGAGGGCCTGTGGCCCATCGCCGCCCGGGGAGCGATCCGCTAGGATCGTCGCCTCCCACAGTAGAACACCATGCGATCCGCCGGCTCCAAAGGGGCCGGCGGATCGCTGCGTATGCCGCCCGGAACGCCCGCCACGCCGTAACCTCCGCCCGGGGAGCGCGTCATACTGGGTACCAGCGCGCACGAACTCCCGACCTCTATCCACCCACTAGCATTGGGGGCACAGGCGATGGCGAGCCGCATCCGGCGCTTTCTCGAGTACCTGGCGATGCAGGAGGACCCCGGGGAGGTGCGCTTGGTGTTGCTGAGCGATGCGGCCCGGGCCATCGACTGCCCGGTCGAGGAGGCGCAGCGGCTGTCCTGCCGGATGCTCAGGCGTCGCCTGATCTCGGTGATCAACCGGGACCCGGCGACCTGGTACGTCGCGCTCACCCCCGAGGGGCGCCGCGCCGCTCTGCGGGGTCGGGGCTCGGCGGCATGATGTGAGTTCGCTGAAAGAGGAGGCCGAGGGGCGGCCGCGCCGGCCCCCTTGGCTTCGTGGAGGGGACGACATGTGGAACCCGACGATAGAACTCAGGGGGGTGTTCACCCGGCGGGCGGCGGTCGAGGAAGCCGAGCTGCTGGCCTACCTGGCCGAGCGCCAGGAGCCCACCCGGGCGGATCTCGTGGATATCTCGGCCATTGCCCGCGACCTGGCCTGGGATGACGACACGGCGCTGGCCGTGGTCAAGCGGTTGGCCAGGCGCTGGCTCCTCGAGGTGGTGGAGGACAACATCTTTGAGCGGCCGTTCGTGTTCATCACCGAGCTAGGGCGGGAGCGGGCCGGGTAGGGCGGGCCCGGAACCCCATCGGGCGATGCCGGCGGATGGCGCACGTGGCGCCATCCGCCGCTCCCGTGGGTCCGTCGGCGCGCTCTTTATCCCATCTCTACACGAGCCTTTCCGCTTTCGGGTATACTGGGAGCGACGGGCGCTGGGCCATGGTCCACGCCGTGGCTCTTGTTGCACCGGGGGCGACCAGCCCATGCGATCCGTCGATTTCCAACCACACACCCGCGCAGACGAGGTCGGGACCATGCGCAACACCCTTCGTATCCTGGCCGTTCTCCTGGGGGCCGCGTTGCTTGCCGGCTGCAGCGTGACCGACGTGCCCATGCGCATCATCTTTGGCCCCACGCCCGATGCGGTGGAGACGCAGCAGGCCATCGTGCGCGCCACCCGCGATGCCGGCGTCCCCACCCAACCGCCCACCATCACCCGCCCGCCCACCGAGACCCCTGTGCCCACGGCTACCGCCACGGTAACCCCGACCCTGACGCCGACGGCCACGCCCACGGCGATCCCTTCGCCGACGCCGACCGTCTGCCTGTACGACGCGGCACTCGAGGCGGCCATCGCGCCCCCGGAGGGGGCGACCCTGGCGCCGGGGGAGGCGTTCCGCGCGGTGTGGCGCATCCGGAACAGCGGCAACTGCCCCTGGCTCGAGGGCTTTGGCCTGGCCCACGTGGATGGTCGCCGGCTGGGCGCTCCCGCCGCGGTGGATACCGCACCCCTGGCGCCCGGTGCGGTGCTGGAGGTCGGCGTGCCGATGGTGGCGCCGGAGGAGCCCGGGGAGTACACTGCCACCTGGCGGATGCATACCGACGCAGGGGACTATGTCGGGGCGCCGGTCGTGCTTCGAATCGTGGTGGTAGGGGGGGCAGAGGATACCCCCGGACGGGAGCGGAGGACCCGAACCGAAGGGGTGTACTCGACGTAGAGCGAGG
>JAAZBQ010000884.1 GCA_012513725.1 Chloroflexota bacterium | reverse complement strand
GCGATGAGGATGACCACTGCGAGGAGGATGAGCAGCCGCGAGTAGCGCCGGAAGAACGAGGGGCTCTCGTACACCTCGATGGCGTCCGGAGCGTCCTGATCATCTCCGCCAGCGAGCGGCGAACGGCGCCTGGCGTCGGCATCCCTGTTGCGGTCTTCCATGACACCCCCTTCCGGCCGGACGGGCGCGACACGAGATGGACGGGTGTCGGCCCGGCGGCTCGTCCGAAAGAACACAGAACATCGGGGTATGACGAAGGACCACACCAGGGCGCAACGCACCGAGAGGGCTATGATCAGACACAGTGGGAGCGCCGTGCGACGAAAAAGGGGAATCGAGCCGGATGGACATAACGAGGTAGTAGCCCTGCGCATTGGCAGGTCGTCCATCTACGCCCATATTGTAGCATAGTGGTGATGGGATTGCAACCGCTTCGCGACCTGCGCCAGCGGGCAGCGTCGTGTTCGGCTTCCGAGACTGCTTGAAATCCAAAGCCCGCCACCACACGGTAGCGGGCTCTGGCGTTCGTCCGTTGCGTCCCCCACGGAACACCCATGGCCTGGGCCGAGCCTGGGCGGCAAAGACCTTCCCGCAGCCACGGCGCGCCGAAGGAGATGGCCTGCTAGGACTTCTTTTGCTTCCCAGGTACAGCCACGTCCGCCGGCACGGCGGGTTGCTGCTTCTTGGGTTTCTTGTTGCTCTTCTTTTTCTTCTCGGGCTTTTTGTCGGGCATCCTCTGCCTCCTTGGCTGACTTGGCTGCGGGACCTGGTCACCATGGTACACCGGAGGCTGTTGACACCAGGCACGTCGCCGACCAGCACCCGGAGCCGTTGAATCGGTCTGACGGCGTGTGCCGCCCGGGTCGGCGCGTTTGCTGGGGATGGCCGGCCGCTCCGTGCCGCCGACCATCGAGCGCATCATAGCACCACCGGCGAGCGGCGTCAATTCCCCCTGCTGCCCCTCGACATAACGCCCTTGACGCCCGGTGAGCGGGGCGGTAGAGTAGGGTAAGCGGCAGCCACACGAGGGCTTCCATCACGGTCGCTGAGCTTTTCTGCCGTTCCGGCAAGACTGTTCCGCTAGGCGTGAAGGAGGTGCAACGTGGAACGCACAGGCAGGACCATTCTGGTGACGGGCGCTACCGGGCAGCAGGGTGGCGCGGTGGCGCGGCATCTCACGAACCTGGGCTGGCAGGTGCGCGCGCTTACGCGCCAGGCCGACAAGCCCGCGTCGGAGGCCCTGAGCCAAAGGGGCATCGGGGTCGCGGAGGGCGATCTCGAGGATCGGGCATCCCTCGACAGCGCGCTGGAGGGCGTCTATGGCGTGTTCAGCGTGCAGGATTTCTGGGAGCATGGTTACGATGCCGAGGTGCTCCAGGGCAAGAACCTGGCCGATGCCGCCAAGGCCCACGGCATCCAGCACCTGGTGTACAACTCGGTAGGGGGCGCCGATCGCGACAGCGGCATCGCGCACTTTGAGAGCAAATGGGAGGTGGAGGAGCACATCCGCTCGCTCGACATCCCGCACACCATCTTTCGGCCGGTGTGGTTCATGGACAACTTT
>JAAZBQ010000883.1 GCA_012513725.1 Chloroflexota bacterium | reverse complement strand
GTGATCCTGGTGTTGACGGCCACCACGATGCTGTTCGCCGCCGGCGCCAGCATGCGCCAGATGCTGATCCTGCTCGGCGTGGGGCTGGTGGCCTCCTACGCCATGATCCGCGTGGCCTCTTACCGGAACGCGCGGCTCATGCTCTGGCTCGAGGGGCCTTTTAGCGACCCAAGCGGCGAGGGGATGCAGCTGGTGCAGGCCCTGTATGCGCTGGACCGTGGCGGATGGCTCGGCGTCGGGCTGGGCCACAGCCAGCAAAAGTTCACCGTCTATGCGCCGCACACCGACGGCATCTTTGCCATCCTGTGCGAGGAGATGGGCGTCATCGGGGCGCTGGCGGTGGTGGGGCTGTACGGGCTGTGGACCTGGCGCGGGCTGCGCATAGCCTGGTATGCCCGCGACGTCTACGGTCGCGTCCTCGCCGTGGGGCTAACTGCCTGGGTGGTGTTCCAGGCAGCGGTGCATGTTGGGGTGCTCACCGCCACGATCCCCTTTACGGGGACCGTGCTGCCCTTTATATCTTACGGCGGCTCATCCTTGAGCAGTAGCATCTTGTCGGCGGGCCTACTGCTCAGCATCTCGCGCGACGCCGGCGCACCGGAAGAGGAGCATGCTTCGTGAGGTTGGTGATCAGCGGGGGCGGCACGGGTGGCGGGATCTATCCCGCGCTCTCCGTGGTGGATGAGCTGCTCGACGATCCCCGTTGGGAGACGTCGCTCGAGGACATCCTGTGGGTGGGCCAGAGCGGCGGTCTCGAGGAGCGGGTGATGGAGCGGCGGGGGGTGCCCTTTGCGCCGCTGCCGACCGGGCCCCTGCGGGGGATGAGCCCGTGGCGGATGGTGACCAGCGTCGGTCGGATGGCGCAGGGCGTCGTCGGGGGCCGGAGGCTCCTGGGCGAGTTTGGCGCCGACGTGGTGATGGCCACCGGCGGATACGTATCGGCGCCGATGCTGGCGGCGGCATGGCACAAGTGCCCGTCGCTCATCTACCTGCCCGACATGGAGCCGGGTCTGGCCGTGCGCTACCTGTCGCCGCTGGCGACGCGGGTGGCGGTGTCCTTTGATTCCGTGCTGCGGTTCTTTCCGCGCGACAAGGCGTTCGTCAGCGGCTACCCGGTGCGGCGGGTGTTGCGCACGGCCGACCGGCAGGCGGCGCGGGCGCAGATGGGCTTTCCCAGCGAGTCGCCGGTGGTGCTGGTGATGGGGGGCAGCCGGGGCTCCCGGACGATCAACGCTGCGCTGGCGGGGGGGCTGTCGGACCTGCTGCGCGACGCGACGGTCATCCATGTGAGTGGCCAGGCCGACTATGACGAGCTGGCCCGGCGACGCGGCGAGCTGCCCGTGGCGCTCCGCGAGCGCTACCGGCTGTACGCGTACCTGTACGACGAGATGCCGCAGGCGTTGGTGGCCGCCGACCTGGCGGTGGCCCGGGCAGGGGCGGCGACGCTCGCCGAGTTTCCGTCGGCGGGGCTGCCCGCCGTCCTGGTGCCCTACCCGCATTCCGGGCATCACCAGCAGCCCAACGCCGACTATATGGCCTCCTGCGGCGCCGCGGTGGTGCTGGCAGAGGCTGAGCTGGAGCAACTGGTGCCCACCATTCGGGGCCTCCTGGGAGATGCCCAGCGGCGCGAGGCGATGGCCCGTGCCTCGCGGGCGCTGTCACGACCGGAGGCGGCGGAGACGCTCGCCGCCGCCCTGCGCTCGTTGGCAGGCGGCGGGTAAGGGGAGCAATGTGATGGGCGTGGGGGAGTGGTACATCGACGACGGCACCGTGGTCGTGGCCGCCCTGCTCGTGTTCCTGTACGTGGGGTACCGGCGCGGTGTGCAGCGGGAGCTCCCCACGCTGTTCGGCCTTGGCGCGGGTTGGCTGCTTGCCAGCCTCGTGGGCCCTGGCCTCGCCGAGCGGATGAACCGTGTGTATCGCTCCGCGCGCTTTCTCGTGGAGGATTCGCTGAGCCGGGAGGATCCGGCGGCCGTCTGGGAGCGGATACGGGCGCTGCCCGACGTCATCCGTACCGACACGGATGCCAAGGTCCTGGCCCTGGCGGTGTTCGTCGGGTGGGTGGGGCTGGTGTACATCGTCACCCAGTTCCGCTGCCGGGGGCCCGCCAACCGGACGGGCCAGGTGCTCGGCGC
>JAAZBQ010000882.1 GCA_012513725.1 Chloroflexota bacterium | reverse complement strand
GGGGCGTGGTGGGTAGCCAGGGGTCTTTAGCCCCTGGCGGGCGGCCGGGCGGGCCGAGCGAACACGCCCGTTTCTTGCGCCATGAGTGGCGCCCCCGGCGCCATGGGGTACTCAGGATGACGGGTTGGGACGTATGGGGTTGGGGCGGGCGGCTAAGGGTGCAGCGCGGTAGAGGTCTTTGCTTCGCTGCTCAGAAACTGGATGTGGGGACTATCGACGGACGCTCTCGGGGATAAATCTTGTGCATCCTGTGAATCCTGTCCATCTTGTCAATCTTGTCAACCATCCGCCCAGGTTTTGGCCGGGTTGAGGGATAGGACTAGAATCGCGGCAGCATCTCGTGCTCACCGTTGCCGAGGGATCGCCTTGCCCAGACGTCGGTCGTTGCGGGGCATGCTGGGGTACGTGGCCCAGCAGGTCCAGCAGTCGTCGGTTGTCAACCCGAGCACCCAAGAGGACCGCAACGCCCGCCTGTTGTACCTGAACACGGCGATGGTCGGCGTGGCCACCGGGGGAATTGCCGCGTTCCTGCCCGTCTTTCTCGCCCGCCTGGGCGCCTCGCCGGCGCTGATGGGCTGGCTGAACTCGGCGCCCTCGCTCCTCCTCGTTTTCCTCCTGATCCCCGGCGCCGTCATCGCCGAACGGCACGCCGATCAGGTAGCGGTGCGCGTCCGCTATGCCCGCATCCTGCGTTCGGCGTACCTCGTCTGCGCCCTGGCGCCGTTCGTGGTGCCCGCCGCGTACCTGCCCGTCGCCCTGCTCGTCATCTGGACCCTCACCGTCGTCCCCGAGGCGGTGGCGCAGCCCTCGTGGACTGCCGTGCTTGCCAATGCCGTCTCACCCCGGCGCCGCGCCACGGTGAACAGCGTGCGCTGGGCGCTGCTGGCCGTGGTCTCGGCGGCGGCCAGCGCGTTCTTTGGATGGCTGCTGGATTACGTGGCCTTTCCCTACAACTACCAGGCCGTGTTCTTTCTCTCGTGGGCGTTCTCCTGGGCCGATCCCTACTTTTTCTCGTTCATCAGGATCCCACCCATCGCCGTGGCCCGCGCCGAGGTCGCCGCCGACTTTAGTCGACGCCGGTCGCTGTGGCGACGATTCCGCGACCATATGCGGCCTGTCCTCGGCTGCCGGCCCTTTTGGGTGTTCCTGGCGGCCACGCTCCCGTATCGGTTGGCGCTGAACCTGCCGTCGCCGCTCTTTAGCCTCTTTTGGGTGAACGAACTCGAGGCGCCCGACACCCTCATCGGCCTGCGGGGGACGGTGGGGCACGGCGTGTTGGTGGCGGGGTACCTGGTGTGGGGGCGGCTGGCTAACCGCATCGGGCACCGGGCGGTGTTGATGGGGTCCGCTGGGATCCTGGCGCTGTATCCTGTTGCCACTGCGCTTTCGCCCTCGGCGGCGTGGCTCCTGCCGGCCGCGGCGATCTGGGGCTTTGCCGTGGCGGGGGTGGATATCGGCCTCTTTGACCTGATGCTGGCCGCCTGCCCAGGCGAGCGACAGCCACTCTTTGCCGCCGTCTGGACCATGGCGGCCCGGGCCGCGATGTTCGTCGGCCCGCTCATCGGCGCGGCGCTCTCCGAGGCGACGTCGCTGGGGACGGCCCTCCTCGTCGGAGGCGTGGCGCAGGGGGTCACGATCCTGTTCTTCCTCGTCCTCCCCCGGGACGTGTAGGCGCTCGCCGGCACTGCACGGTCCTCAATACGAATCTCACGAATACACGAATAGCACCAAAAATCATGTTCCTCTGCTCTTATTCGTGCTTTTGTTCGTGAGATTCGTGTTAACGCCCTACTAGAACCTCGCCAGGTAGCGATCCAGCTCCCACTGGCTCACCGACAGGCGATAGTCCTCCCACTCTTGCGTCTTGGCGTCGATGAACCGCTCATAGATGTGCGGGCCCAGCGCATCCTGGATGAGCGGGTCGCGCTCCATCTCGTCCAGCGCCTCGCGCAACGACGCCGGCAGCGTCTCTAGCCCCTGGCGGGCCCACTCGGACTCGAACAGGTTCTCCTCGGTGGCCTCCGGCAGGGTCATCTCGTTGCGGATGCCGTCCAGCCCCGCCTTGAGCATCACGGCAAAGGCCAGGTACGGGTTGCAGGCCGGATCCGGGCAGCGCAGCTCGATCCGCGTGGACTCGGGGCAGGGGAAGCGGGGCACCCGGATGAGCGCCGAGCGGTTGATCCGCGCCCAGGAGACGTACACCGGCGCCTCGTACCCCGCCACCAGCCGCTTGTACGAGTTCACCAGCGGGGCCAGGATCGCCGTCATCGCCTTGGCGTGCTGGATCTGGCCGGCCATGAACTGCTTGGCCAGGGGCGAGAGGCCGTAGGCGTCGTCGCAGTCTGCGAACGCGTTCCCCTCGCTGCCCACATAGTTCAGGCTCTGGTGCACGTGCATGCCCGACCCGGCGATCCCCCGGATCGGCTTGGGCATGAACGTCGCATAGGCGCCGTGCTGCGCGGCCACCGCCTTGAGCGCGTACTTGAACGTCACCGCGTTGTCAGCGGCGGCCAGGGCATAGTCGTAGCGAAAGTCGATCTCGTGTTGGCCGATGGCCAACTCGTGGTGGGCGGTCTCCACGTCGATGCCAAAGGCCTCCAGGGCCGTCACCATGTCCTGGCGCACGACCGTGCCTCGGTCGGCGGTGGCGTCAAAGTAGGAGGCCTTGTCGTGGGTGGCGCCGGGGAGGGGGTCACCGTTCGCGTCCATCTGGAACAAAAAGAACTCGAGCTCGGGCCCGGCAAAGAACTCGAACCCCATCTCCTCCGCCTCTTCCAGCGCCACGATGAGCGCCGTGCGCGGGGAGCCGAGGAACCGCTCGCCATCGGGGGTGTAGACGTCGCAGATCAGGCGCGCCGTCTTGTGGCCCCCATCGGTCCAGGGGATGATGGCGAACGTATCGGGGTCGGGCCGCAGGAACATGTCGCTCTCGCTGACCCGGGCAAAGCCCTCCACCGACGAGCCGTCGAACCAGACGCCGCTGGTCAGGGCGTTCTCCAGGTGGGCGATCGGGACGGTGACGCTCTTGACCATCCCGACGATGTCGGTGAACTGCAGGTTGACGAACAGGACGTGTTTGTCGTGGGCGGCCTTGAGCACTTGATCGTTGTTTAGGTGCTGCCTGGGCATCCGGTCTCTCCTCTATTGTGGTTGGCCGAGTGATCGCGCCTCGATTGCGGTCGGTCCTGATGCCTGTCCTGGCCCGGAGAACGCGCGCCCCATTGGCGCTGCCCACGCCCACGGTGGGTACCCTGGATGCTGCGAGGTACGACCCGACGACGCATTATACGGTCTGCCTATTCCCCCAGCAACTTGGCAGAGAGCGCGCTGGTGTGGGCCATCTGCTCGCTGAGGCGTCGGCGGAGGTCCGCGCCGGTTTCCCCCGCCTCGCCCATCCGGCGGGCCAGGTACAGCCACTCCTCATCGTTCCCCGGGGGCAGGGTGAGGTCGTC
>JAAZBQ010000881.1 GCA_012513725.1 Chloroflexota bacterium | reverse complement strand
TGGGGTACCGAGTCGATCGCGGTGACGCGCAGCACAGCGCCTGCCCCGGCCGGCGTCAGCACCTCGGTAGAGATGAGGCCCAGTCCTGGCCCCTCGTACGTGATGCCGGTGTGCCCCTCGAAGAGCGGGACGGACACCGAGTCGCCCTCGAGCAGGGTATAGCCGTACTCCTGCGCCCAACGCTCGGCGGTCCACTCGTCCGCGGCGCGCTCCGCGAGGCGGGTGAGAAAGGGCGCGTACTCACTGGCATAAGAGGTCTTGAACTCTTCCCACGAACCCCACGTGCCGGCGGTCGGCGTCTCCAACGTGCCGCTGACGATCGGCGCCGGCGTGGCGGCGGGCGTGCCGTCGGCGGCGTCTTGGTCGGTGATGGTCGTGGGCACCCACGATACGCTAGTGATGGGCGGGGGGTTCTCGGCCCAGCCATCCGGCAGGATGATGCGCGGCGGCAGATCCCCCTGGGTGGCGATCCGCTCGCCCCGGGTGTTCTCTGCCACGTACGAGAGGGCGTCCAGCTTGAGGAAGCGGATGGCCTGCTCTTCAGCGTCGCTCGCCTGCTGGCGGAGGCGTTCCGAAGGAGGGGTTCCGCCGACGGACCAGTTCGTCACCGGGTAGTCGTGCCCTCCGGCTGACAGGATGAGGAACCCGGCGGGCTGATACAGATCCCCGTCAGGCCGAAAGACGGTGAACTCGTAATACGCCGCCTCTGGGATGTCCGGCCGGTACATGGGCATCACACTACCCCGGAAGGCCCCGCTGGCCAGGACGGCGTCCTCCCACTCGGGGGCCTGGCCGCTGACGCGTTGCTCCTCCAGGAACCGCGCGGCACGGCGGTAGATGTCGGCGGGCGCATCGTCCACCGGGAGCGGATAGATCACCACCTCCAGCGTTGCCTCGGCAGGCGTGGTGGTGTGGGCGTTCGTTGCCGTGACGTGGATGGTCTTCACGCCGCCGCGATCCCAGCGGAACTCGTAACTAGTCGCTGAACCGCTCTCGATCTCCTGCCGGACCGGGGTCAAATCCGTGACCGCCCAGTCGATCGTGACGGGCAGCGTCGGTGGGGACTCGACCGCGCTCACAGCGACCTGGTAGCCGACGTAAGTGTCGGTGACGCCGGTCGTGGGCCCGGTCAACGTGACGGTCTCCACGGGCACCTCGTCCACCGGCAGCGGATTGATCGTCACGTCCAGCGTTGCCTCGGCAGGCGTGGTGGTACAGGCGTTTGCGGCGGTCACATGGATGGTCTTCACGCCGCCCAGTTCCCATCGGAACTCGTAGCTACCCTCCGGCCCGCCCTCGAGTTCCTGTGTGGCCGGAGCCAGATCGGAGACCGTCCATTCCACCGTGATGGGCAGCGTCGGAGCAAAGCCCATCGCGCTGGCGGCGACATGATAGGCCAGGTAGATGCCCACATCGCCCACTGCGGGGCCCGACAGCGCGACCGAGTGCACGGGAATACAGACGGGCTCGGGGGTCGGAAGGCCAGGGGCGGCGGACGTGACGCCAGTCGGCGCGGCGTACAGCGCAGAGGCGATCAGGAGGAGGGAAGCAACGAGCGAGAGGGCAAAAGTCCTTGTATGCATCTGTTCGGTCCCTCGGGTGGATGGGCGGATAGCGGACGGCTCGCAAGCCATCCGTAATCTGGACCTCATGCCTGCGCGTGGCGGAGGCTCCTTTCTGAGGAGACAGAGGGGATGAAGCAGAGCATCAAGGTCGTCCCATCGGGCGCATTATCGTACTGTGGCCCGCGGAATGCCAATCGCACTTTCAGACATCGCCCGACGACCCACAGAAGAGACGTGGGGTTCTCTATCGCGATTCGCATTGCACAACCATTTGTAGTATAAGGGCATCATACGAGCGGGCCTGTGCATCATCGGGCAGGCCATCCGCTGCCGGAGCTGGCTGTGAGGTCTCCGGGCGCCGCTTGAGGTGAGACGAGCACGCGGCGCCACTGCACTCGCGGAACCCGCAGCAACGTGTCCCTGTCGCGTCGGCGTGGCAGGGCTCCACCGGGCAGGGGATGGCAATCGGCCG
>JAAZBQ010000880.1 GCA_012513725.1 Chloroflexota bacterium | reverse complement strand
GGGTGCGGCGTCTTGTCGTAGGACACCGCGCCCCCGCCCCACCGTTCCAGGGCCTCGGGGGAGCCCCGGGAGGCCAGTTCCGCCCCGGCGCGTTGCTCCTTGGTCAGGAACACCCGCCGGGCCGCCGCCTCGCCCCCTACCTTGGTCCACATGCCGCCTGACGCCGCCACGGTTCAGTCCTCCATCACCTGCGCCAGGTGGTCCCGGTTGCGCGCCTGGGCCTCCAGGCGGTCGATCTCGCGCCAGGCGTCCCGCGCCAACACCGCCCAGGCATCCGTCGCGCTCCAGAACCCGGTCAGGAAGCCGATGGTCCCGCCCAGCAACACCCCGCCGCCCAGCACCAGCCAGAGTACCGGCGTCATGCCTCCGCTACCTCCTCTCCGGCATCTCCGAAGTCCAGGTCCAGGGTCTGGGTGGCCCCCCACACCAGGCCCTCGGCGAGTTCCCGGTTGTCGCGCAACAGCCCCGCGATCCCGTACCCTAGCGCCGTCACCGCCCGCTCGGAGCACTCGTCGTGGCAGTAGGCCTGCACCAGAATGGCGTGTAGGGCCTCGTGGAGGAGTACGGTCAGCGCCACGTCCGGGTCGCTGTCCCGGCGGATGCGGATGGTCGCCTGAGAGTGCTCCACCTCCCCCAGCACCAGGTCGCCCTCGCCCGTCCAGTCCTCCAGGCGCTTGACCTGCTCCACCCGGTAGGTCACTCCGCCCACCCGCAGCCGATCAGGAAGCGGGAGCCGCTTTTGTTTCTGGCCAAGCCGCTTCTGGCGCCGGCACTTGTTCAAGGCCTTCCTCCTGGCCCGGATACGCCGGGCTCGTAGCCGGCTCCGCCGGCTCCAGTTCCAGGTGCGTGTAGTAGGAGTCGAACCCGTCCGGGTCGAACACCATGTAGGGCATCTTGAGTTCGTCCACGTAGAGCGTCCAGGAGTCGTCCGCCTCGTGACGTCCCGCCATGGCAAAGCACGGCATCCGGGCCGGGCAGTTCCGGCTCCGGGGTTCCGTCCAGATGATCCCCAGGAGCTCCTGGAAGGTGAGCCGGGGAGGCACCTGGTGGGTCCACCACAGGTTGTGGGCCACTGCCCCCAGGTAGGAATCGATCCCCATGCGCCCCTCGGGCAGCCGCTGGGCAAAGTAGGCGCTAAAGTCGTCGAAGGTGATCAACCGACTGCCCGCCCAGCCCTGCTCGTAGCAGTGGTTCACCCAGCCCTGGGCGGTCGGGAAGGTCTTGGCGTAGGTGTCCTCCCACACCTCCCAGAACCGGGAGTAGGTCGGTTGCCCCACACTGAACACCTCCAGCCCGCACGCCTGGGCCATGGCCCGCGCCCCCATGACGTGGGCCATGTCACCGGGCGCTAGGCTCCTGCGCCTGGCCCGCGCGATGAGGGGCTCCCCCAGGGCCTCGTGCTGCCAGGGCTTGAACGCCCCGATCTGGCGGTAGTTCAGGTGCAGCCGCTCGATCCACACCCCCCACACCCCCAGCCGGGCCAGGGTGGTGAAGAGGGTCTCCGGGCTGGGCAGCCACTCGGCCACCAGGGGGTTCACCCCTACCACGACCTGGTGGTTGTGGGCCAGGAGGTCCTCGATAAGCGCCCGCCGCTCGGGATACCCCGACGCCCCCGGCTCCACCCTACGGAGCACGTCTGGGTCGTCCGTGGTCACCGTCACGTACCACACGCTGGGCGGCAGCATGGCCGCTGCCTCGTGGGCGCCGGGTCCCCCCTTGGTCTGCACCGCCACCTGAAAGCCCATCGTCGCCAGGGTCTCCAGGAGCGCCAGGGACTGGCGCCAGTGCACCCGGGCAAAGGGGTCCGTGCGGTTGGACACCACGATGGGGTAGCCCGCCTGGAGCAACTTGGCCGTGTAGGTCTGCCGGCTCCGATAGTCCGCCAGGAGCCGCATGATGGCCTTCAGGTCC
>JAAZBQ010000879.1 GCA_012513725.1 Chloroflexota bacterium | reverse complement strand
TCGTCGCGGGTGATGAAGACCTGCGCGCTCCTGGGCCAGGCGGTGGGCACCGCGGCGGCCATCGCCTCCCGGGACGGGCTGACCCCCCGGGGCGTCTACCAGGAGCGCCTGGCCGCCCTCCAGCAGACCCTTATGGAGGATGACTGCTGGCTGCCCGGCAAGGCCCGGGCCGTCGCCCCGCTGACCCGCCAGGCCGCCCTGCGCGCCTCGGCCGGTGATCCGGAGCCGCTGCGCAACGGGGTGGACCGTCTAGCGGACGGGGTGGATAACGGCTGGCTCGGGGTGCCGGGCTCTTCGTGGGTCGAGTACCGCTTTGCCGAGCCGACCAGGGTGCGCGGCCTGCGGTTCGTCTTTGACAGCGACCTGTCCCGGGATCGGGCCGATCACCGCATGCGCTCGAACTATGCGCTGGACGATGCGCCGGTTCCGGTGTCGCCCACCATCACCCGGGCCTACCGGATCGAGGTGCAGGACGCCGACGGCCAGTGGCATACCCTGATCAGCGAGCTGGATAATCACCAACGCCTGGTGCGCTACGACATCGACGTGGTCGCCCGTGCCCTGCAGTTCGTGCCCGAGGGCACCTGGGGAGCGCCGGCGGCCCACGTGTTCGCCTGGGACGTCATCGGCTGAGCCAGGATCCGACCGACCACCGAGAACAGCATCGAGAGGTACACTATGAACAGGCCCATCATCGCTATCACCATGGGCGACGCCGCCGGCGTTGGCCCCGAGGTCACCATCAAGACCCTGCAGGATGAGACGCTCTATGAGCGCTGTCGCCCCCTTTGCATCGCCGATTCGGGGGTTATGGCCAGCACCATCGCCATGCTGGGGTACAAGGTCGGCGTCCGCGAGATCGCCTCGCTGGACGATGCCGAGTTCCGCCCCGGGCTGCTGGACGTCCTGCGGCCGCCCGAGCTGGAGCCGCTGCAGGTGGAGCGCGGCCGGGTGAGCGCGGCGCTGGGGCGCGCCTCGGCGCTGTGCATCCAGGAGGCCTTTCGCCTGGCCTCGGCAGGCAAGGTGCAGGGCGTTACCTCGGCGCCGATGAACAAGGAGGCCTTTCACCTCGCCGGCTATGACTATCCGGACGAGATGGAGTACATGGCCGACCTCACCGGGTGCCAGGGGGCCTACTCCCTGGGGGTGATGGATCGCGTGTGGACGGTGCGCATCGCCGAGCACGTCGCCTTTCGCGAGATCGCGGACCTCATCACCCGGGAGAGCGTGCTGTGGTACATCGAGCAGCTGGACGGGATCCTCAAGCGCATCGGCCGGCCCCACCCGCACCTGGCGGTGGCGGCGCTGAACGTCCACGCCGGCGAGGGCGGCATCTATGGCCGCGAGGAGATCGACCACATCCGTCCCGGCATCGAGGACGCCCGCGCCCGGGGCATCGACGCCGTGGGGCCGGTGCCGGCGGACTCGGTGTTCGTGCGGGCGCTGGCCGGGGAGTTTGATGGCGTGGTGGGCATGTACCACGACCAGGTGAACATCCCGCGCAAGCTCCAGCCGATGGGCGAGCGGGCGACGATCTTTATGGGCTTGCCGGTGCCCTGCGGCACCACGGCGCACGGCACGGCGTTCGACATCGCCGGCCAGGGCATCGCGGATCCCTCTGGCTTTCGCGCCGCCCTCGTGCGCACCATCGACCTCGCGCAGTAAGACTCGCCTTCCCGAAGGCTGGCAAGGCCGTCTGCGGCCCGCCTTCGGGAAGGTTCTGTGATGGCGGAGCCCTTCGCAAGGCAGAGCCGGCCTTTGGGAAGGGCCGGTAAAGGAGATACCCTGTGGAACGAAACTGGCCGGAACTGCACCGGCAGGTGTGCTTTGGCGAGTCCGGCGGCAAGATCATCTGGCAGCCGCGCATCCAGTGTTGGATCACCGACAAGCGCTTTGCCGGGGAGCCGCTGCCCGAGCCGTTCGAGCACCTCTCCGAGCCGGACATGTTCCGGGAACTGGACTGCTCGGCGCGCATCTACCAGTACAACGTCTCGATCAAGCCCGTGGAACACCCGGGGGTGACCCGTTCGGAGCGGGACCTGAACGAGCGGGATATCGAGATCACCATCCGCACGCCGGTCGGCGCGCAAGTGCAGGTCATGCGGCGCACACCGAACAGCCCGCGGCAGATCGAGATCAAATGGCCCATCACCACCCTCGACGAGCTCCGCGTGGCCACCTGGCGCGCCGAACACACCGAGTGGCGCTGGGACCAGGCGGCGTACGACCGGGTGCATCGCGACTGGGGCGATCTCGGCGCGCCGACGATGTACATGCCCCGGGTGAACGTCCAGGACCTGTTCATCAACACCATGGGCGTCGAGGGCGCCATTTATGCCCTGCACGACTGGCCCGATGCGGTGGCTGCCTACTTTCGCGCGCTGGACGACTCGCACGCGCGGATGATCGAGATCATCAACGCCTCGCCGATCGAGATCATCAACTTTGGCGACAATATCCACGCCGGCACCCTGCCGCCCCGGCTCTTTCGCGAGCACGTGTTGCCGGCCTACCATCGGCGGTGCGAACTGCTCCACGCGGGAGGTAAGTTCTGCCACGCCCACTGGGATGGCGACACCAAGCCCCTCCTGCCCCTGGCCCAGGAGACGCACCTGGACGGGGTGGAGGCCATCACCCCGCAACCCCAGGGCGACGTGACCCTCGAGGAGATCCGCGAGGGCCTGGGCGACGAGATGGTGCT
>JAAZBQ010000878.1 GCA_012513725.1 Chloroflexota bacterium | reverse complement strand
GACGCTGTGCAGGAGGCCGTGCAAGAGGTGCAATCTCTGGCGGCGGAGCCTGTGCAGGCGGCGGCGACGGAATACACCGCCGTCACCAACGCCGGCGGGTACTACACGATCGCCAACCTGCCCGCGGACACGTACAGCGTGAGCGCGGCGCTGACAGGCTACAGCATCACGCCCATCAGCCGCACTGTCACCCTGCCGCCCGACGCCACGAGCGTCAACTTCACGGCCGCGGGCGGGGGGCCGATTAACCCGGCGGAAATGGTCCACATCGCCGCCGGCCCGTTCCAGATGGGCTGCGACAGCGACAACCCAAACGAACCCTACGACTGCCTCTTCGACGAGCTACCGCTGCACACGGTGACCCTGAGCGGCTACTATATCGACAAGTACGAGGTGACCAACGCCCGCTACCAGGCCTGCGTGGAGGCCGGCGCCTGCACCCCGCCGCACCGCAGCGATTCGGACACGCGCGACTCCTACTACGGCAACCCGACCTACGCCAACTATCCCGTGACCTACGTGGACTGGTTCCAGGCCGAGGCCTTCTGTGCCTGGGAGGGGAAGCGCCTGCCCACCGAGGCGGAGTGGGAGAAGGCGGCGCGCGGCTCGACGGACACGCGCGTTTACCCCTGGGGCGACGCCGCGCCCACGTGCGACCTAGTCAACGGCTACGCCAAGGAGGGCGGGGGCTCCTGCGTGGGCGACACCGCGGCGGTGGGCAGCTACCCGGCGGGGGCCAGCCCCTACGGCGTGATGGACATGGCCGGCAATGTGTATGAATTGGTCAATGACTGGTATAGAAGTGATTACTACACCGTGTCGCCGGGGAGCAACCCCACCGGCCCGGAGACGGGCACGTACCGCGTGGTGCGCGGCGGCTCCTGGCGCTTCTTATCGTATCTGCGCGCCGCCGAACGCGGCGGCTACAATCCAGACGTCGGCTGGAGCGGCCTCGGTTTCCGCTGTGCCCGCTCGCAGTGATGCTGGCATTTTGGTTTCTGGATTTCTGAGCTTCTGGAACGGGGGGCGTGGGGGGCTAGCCCCCCACATCCATTACCCGCCGCAGGCGGGTCGATTTTGGAAAACCGGATGGGCAGACGCTATTACCGGCTGTGGCCGGAACTGATCTCGTTCGAGAACCTCTATCTGGCCTACCGCAAGGCCGCGCGGGGCAAGCGCAGCAAGCCCGCCGCCGCGGGCTTCGAGTTCGGCCTGGAGGAGAACCTGCTCGCCCTGCGCCAGGAGCTGCGCGAGGGTCGCTACCAACCCGGCCGCTACGCCAGCTTCCCCATCCACGACCCCAAGCGCCGCCTGATTTCGGCCGCGCCCTTCCGTGACCGCGTCGTGCACCACGCCCTGGTCAACATCATCGAGCCGCTCTTCGAGCGCCGCTTCGTCTACGACACCTACGCCAACCGCAAGGGCAAGGGTACGCACCGCGCCCTGGACCGCTGCACCCACTACCTGCGCCGCCACGCCTACGTTCTGCCGCTGGACGTGCGCCAGTTCTTTCCCTCCATCGACCACGCCGTGCTGCAAGATACGCTGGCCGCCGTCATCGGCGACGAACGCGT
>JAAZBQ010000877.1 GCA_012513725.1 Chloroflexota bacterium | reverse complement strand
TGCGGCGTCTCATCGCAACCCTCCGGGAGAAAGGCCCCGAGGGGCTCCTGCACGGCAACCGCGGCAAGGTCTCCCCCGCCCGTCTGCCCCCAGAGACCCGGGAGCAGGTCATCCGGCTCCTGGAGACGGAGTACGCCGACTACTCCACCGCCCAGGCCCGCGATGACCTGGAGGAGTTCCAGCACATCACCCTCTCCTACTCGGCCCTCTCCCGCCTGCGCCGGGAGGCGGGGCTCCGCAGCCCCCGCCGCCATCGCACCGGCGTCCACCGCACCCGGCGGGAGCGGGCCGAGCGGGAGGGGCTCCTGCTGCAAGCGGACGGCAGCCCCCACGACTGGCTGGAGGGACGGGGGCCGCGGCTGACCCTCATCGCCTACGTCGACGATGCCACCGGCCACATCGCCGGGGCCACCTTCCGGGAGCAGGAGGATGCGGTGGGCTACCTCCAGGTGCTCCAGGCCATCTGCACCACCTGGGGCGTGCCCCAGACCCTCTACACGGACCGCCACTCCCTCTTTGGCCCGCCCCCCGAGGCCACGGTGTCCCAGAAGCTCCGCGGGGAGGTGCCCCGTGCCCACGTGGCGCGGGTGCTGGAGGACCTGGGGATCGTGCGCATCCCGGCCCACTCCCCCCAGGCCAAGGGGCGGGTGGAACGGCTCTTCGGCACCCTCCAGGATCGCCTTCCCAAGGAGCTGCGCCGGGTAGGGGCCCAGACCCTCCCCGAGGCCAACGCGGCGCTGGCCGCCTACCTCCCCCGCTACAACGCCCGCTTTGGGCACGCTCCCCGGGAGAGCGAGAGTGGCTACCGGTCCTGGCCCCAGGGACTGGTGGGGGAGCGGGTCTTCTCGTTCCACTACACGCGCACCGTCCACTTGGACAACACCATCGCCTTCGGGGGGCTGCGCCTGCCCTTGCCCCCGAGCCCCACCCGGCGCCACTACGCCCGGGCGGAGGTGGAGGGAGAGATACTCCTGGACGGGCAGCTGGAGGTGTACTACCAGGGGGAGCGCATCGCAAGCTTCCCCCACGCCCCGGACGTGCCGGTGCGGGTGGATCACTTCACCCCTGCGGAGCCGCTGGCGTACACGCCCACCGATCTGCCCGCGGCCGAGCCCGACGCGGAGCAGGAGCAGGCGCCCGCCGAGAAGCCGCCGCACCAGCCCGCGGCCGATCACCCCTGGCGCCACAGCCCCATCGGCCGTGCGGCGCGGGTCCGCGAGGGGGGGTGACATAGTCACTGGTTATTCAGGGTGACATTTTCACTGGTTGACAACACTCAAGTGCGTTCTGTAGCGCGGGAGGGCTTGTCAGAGTTGAGACATGGGGCACAGAAGGGGTATGCTAGAGGCAGGAGGTGATGGCCATGGCCGGAGACCCACTGCGAGAGGGGGTTTTGGGGGCGTTCGCCAGGGGGCACGATCCGCGCAGCCGACGCGCCCGACGCTATCCGCTCGAGGGGCTGCTGGCGATGTTGGTCCTGGCCGCCCTGCATGGGGAGCGATCGCTGCGGGGGATGTGGGTGTGGGGCAAGCAGCACTGGGCGGAGATCCGCCGGCCCCTGGGGTTCCTGGGCAACCGCCACGCCCCCGCCTACGGCACCCTGCATGGGGTGCTGAGTGCCCTGCCCGCCGACGCCCTGGACGAGGCGCTGGGGGCCTGGAGCCAGGAGTGGGCCGAGGAGCGGCTACGCGGCATCAGCATCGATGGCAAGACGCTCCGCGGCAGTCGCCGGACGAACCCGCCCCAAGGGGC
>JAAZBQ010000143.1 GCA_012513725.1 Chloroflexota bacterium | reverse complement strand
CTGGGCGACTATGGATTGGTGCAAAAGCAGACCTTTTACATGCCGGTGGTGCAGGTGCCGCTCCTCTTCTGGTACCCCTCGGCCGTTCCCGCCGGGCGTGCGTTCGAGACGCCGGTAGAGTCGCTGTCGTTGCTCCCGACGCTCCTGGAGGTGACCGGGTTGCCCGTGCCGCCCTGCGACGGGGTCAGCCTGGCGCAGTCGCTGACGGCGGGCGAGGAGCCCGATCCCCGGCCAATCTACAGTGAGTTCACCCTGGGCTCCTTTGACATGCGCCCTGACGATCGGCTGGTGATGGTGCGCGAAGGCGACTGGCGGCTGTCGTGCTGCCTGGACCCCGAGCCCGGCGACGTGGATCTCTGCAACCTGGCCCAGGATCCCCACGAGCGCTGCAACCTGCACGGCGACCCGGGTACCGAGGGGATCGAGGCCCACCTGCTGGGGCTAATCCAGGCGCACATCGAGGGCGCCCGGAGAGACGTATAGCGTGCGGTTACGGATCGATAGTGAGTACAGGAGGAGACATGTCGGATCACAAGCCGGTTCTGGGAGAGCCCGAGGAGATCGCCCGCAGCGGGGCCCCGGTGCTGCAGCCCTGGCGCCGTGTGGTGTTGGACGAGGAGTACGGCGGGCGCTGGGTGGTCGCCGGAGACGTAGATGGCGATGGCGAAATCGAGATCGTCAGCGCCCAGAACTATAACGAGAACGACGTCCACCATACCACCACGGCGGTGGCGCAAAAGCTCGACGGCACGGTCCTCTGGCGCTGGGGCGATCCCACCGTGGGCCGGAAGACGCTGCACCACGACGTGGCCTGCCAGATCTATGACTGGGACGGCGACGGCCGGAACGAGGTGATCGTGGCCGCCGACGGGGAGATCGTGCACCTGGATGGCGCCACCGGTGCCGAGCGCCGCCGCCTCCCGATCCCCCAGGGCGCCAGCGACTGCGTGGCCTTTGCCCGGCTCTCCGGCGCCCCCCAGGCCGACGTCCTGGTCAAGACCCGCTACACGGACGTGTGGGCCTATGCCTACTCGGGCGACCTCCTCTGGCACGTGCACCTGCCCGGCGGGTACCGGACGGCCCACCAGGCGCAGCCCATCGACATCGACGGTGACGGTCGCGATGAGGTGATGGCCGGCTATGCGCTCCTGCACCCCGACGGTTCTGTGCGCTGGGTGTACGAGTCGCGGGCGGCGGACCCCAACCGGGGGCACCTGGATGCCATGCGGGTGGTGCGGGCCGGCGAGCGGCCGGAGGACTGGCGCCTGGCGCTGACCCTCTGCGGCGCGAACAACCTGGCCATGATCGACGGCGCGGGGCGGATCATCTGGGAGGTGTCTGGGCACCATTTCGAGTCGATGAACATCGGCCGCTTTTGCCCGGGGGTCGAGGGCATGCAGATCGCGGTGGATATCGACCACGTGCCCTGGGCCGAGAGCCCCGTGTGGGTGTTCGACGACGAGGGACGTAAGGTGTCCGAGATGACCACCGTGTACAGCCGCAGCCACCACCTGATCGACTGGGGCGGGCGGGGCGTCGATGCGCTGGCCATCGGCCGGCCCCAGGGGCTGTTCGACTGCAGCGGTCGTCGTTTGGCGACGTTCGACCTGCGCCTGCCCGACGGCACCGTCGACCTGGAGGCCGGCGCGAGCGTCGCGGTGGGCGATATGACCGGCAACGGCGTGTCCGACCTGCTGTTCTCCACCGAACGCGCCGCCTACATCTTTCGCAATCCGTCCGACGTGTCGGTGGGGGGTGCAACGGTGCTGGGTACCGGGGAGAACTTTACCTACTACTGATTCCATCGCGATGCGGCACGCCCCTTCTAGCGGCGCTTGTGACTTGTTGCCGGGGAATTCGTGCGGTCGTTTCGGGTGGGGATCGTGCGTGTCGAATTGTCTTTGTCGCGTTGCTGGCCCCAGCGAGCGCAACATGGTATAATGGAGGTACACCGGGCTCCAGAAGGAGGGCGACATGATTACTTGGTGGTCCGGGTTGACCCCGTTGAACCAACTGTTTTGGGTTCTCGTAGTATTTTTCACCACGTTGTTCGCCTGGCAGTTCGTCGCTTCGTTCACCGGCTTTGTCGGTGAGGGAGGTCCGGACCTGGACGGCGACGGCGACCTCGGAGACGGCGATTTCGCCGACGCCGATGGCGACCTGGACGGAGATGGGGATCTCGCAGACGATTCATCGGGTGTTTTTACCTTCCGCCTGCTGTCCCTCCGCTCGGCGCTCGCCTTTCTGACGCTCTTTTCCTGGGCCTCTGCGCTGTACCTCGGGGCCGACATCTCGTACTTTCGGGCGTTCCTGCTGGCCGCCCTATGGGGCCTCGCCGGGATGGTCGCCGTGGCCGCGTTCTTCTGGGCGCTGCCGCGCCTCTCGGAGGAAGGCACCATGGACGTGCGGCGCGCGGTAGGGGAGCCGGCCACCGTCTACGTGACGGTGCCGCCCGAGGGGACGGGCCAGGTTCGCGTGGTGGTCGGTGAGCGGGTGTCGTATCTCCGAGCCCGCTCGGCGACGGGCAGCGTCATCAGGCCGGGGACGCCGGTGCGCGTCCTGCGCGTAGAGGGGTCGGTGCTCGAGGTGGAAGAGGTCGACTAGTAGCAGGCTACAACTACAGCCTACCAGCAAAGGAGTATGGCATGGGCCCTGAAGTCATTATTTTGGGTTTCATCTTGGCGCTCATCATCTTGGGCACCTTTCTTACCGTGATCGGCCGCTATCGCCGCTGCCCGTCCAACCGCATCCTGGTGGTCTATGGGCGCACGGGCAAGGGCGCGGCCAAGACGATCCACGGCGGCGCCGCGTTCGTCTGGCCCCTCATCCAGGATTACGCGTACCTGAACCTGGAGCCGTTCGTGGTACCGATCGATCTGGATAACGCCCTGTCGCGGGAGAACATCCGCGTGTCGGTGCCCACCACGGTGACGGCGGCCATCTCCACCGAGCCGGGCCTGATGGCCAACGCGGCGGTGCGCCTCCTGGGCCTCAGCGCCGAGGAGATCCGCACTCAGGCGCAGGACATCATCCTGGGCCAGATGCGCGCGGTTCTCGCCACGATGGCTATCGAGGAGATCAACCGCGACCGGCAGGCCTTTATGGGCTACGTTAACGAGGCCCTCTCCGGTGAGCTGGAAAAGATCGGCCTCGAGGTGATCAACGTCAACATCCGCGACATCGACGACGAG
>JAAZBQ010000876.1 GCA_012513725.1 Chloroflexota bacterium | reverse complement strand
GTCCACGCCGTGCCGGGGCTCCACGTGCGCGGCCGGCTGGACCAGTTCGCCGAGCCGGTCGGCCCCCGGGAGTGGCGGCTGACGCCGGAATCGGTGGCGCGGGGTGCGGGCGGCCGGGAGCGGGTGAACGCGCTCATCGCCGAGTTGGGTCGCCTGCAGCGCGGCCCCCTGCCCGATGGCCTGGCGGAGCGGCTGCGGACCTGGGGGGGCTACTATGGCCGCGCGGCGCTGCAGGATGTCACCCTGGTGGAGTTTGAGGACCTCGTATCGCTGCAGGAGATCCTGGCCTTTCCCGAGGTGCGCCGCCTCCTGACGCCGCTCACCGGGCAGGGGGACGGCCGGGCGTTGGCCATCGTCAAAGAGGGGCAGCGCGAGCGGTTGGAGCGACTGTTGGCCGAGCGGGGCGTGCGGCTCGACGGGCGCATCGCGCCCTAGGATCCCGAGCGCCGGCTAGGCGCCCAACGCCCGGGCGATGGCGCGGACGTACAGGTCGTGCTCCAGGGCGTGCACCCGCGCCTCGAGGTCTTCCAGGCTGTCCTCCGGCAGGATGGGCACCCGCTCGACGAGGATGGGCGGGCCCTCGTCCACCCGCTCGTCGGGCACCCAGTGCACCATGACCCCCGTCTCGGTGATCTTGCCCCGCTGGTAGGCCTCGTAGGCCCGCTCGATGGCGTGCATCCCGGGAAACGTCCCCGGCAGCGCGGGGTGGATGTTCAGCACCTTGCCCCGATAGTGGCGCAAAAAGGGCTCGCCCAGGATATGCATCCAGCCCGCCTGCACGATGAGGTCCGGCCGGTAGGGGGCCAGGAGGTCGACGAGGTCCGCGTCGTACTCGGCCCGGCTGCGGCCCGGCCGGCGGTAGGGCAGGAGGGGATGATAGATCGTCGGGATGCCGTGGGCCGCCGCGCGCTCCAGGCCGTAGGCGGCCTTGCGGTTGGAGACCACCACCGCCACGCAGACGCCCGGGAGGCGGCCGTTCTCCGTCGCGTCGATGATGGCCTGGAGGTTGGTGCCCGTTCCGGAGATCAGTACGGCCAGCCGCTTCACGCCAGCACCACCCGCGGGCCCTCGTCGTGGGCCGTCACCCGGCCGATGGTGTAGGCCCTGCCGGGCGCTGCGTCCTGCAGGGCGTCGGCCTCCTCCGGGGCCACGACCACGACCATCCCGATGCCCATGTTGAATACCCGGTACATCTCGTCGTGGTCCACCCCGCCGGCTGCTTCAATCCGCGAGAAGATCGGGGGCGTCGGCCAGGCGTCCCGCTCCACCACCACACCGGTCCCCTCCGGCAGGATGCGGGGGATGTTGTCCACGAACCCGCCGCCGGTCAGGTGGGCCAGGCCCTTGATGCGTCCCACCGCTCGCAAGGCCCGGACGTGGGGCAGGTAGGAGCGGTGGGGCTCCACGAGCGCCTCGCCCAGGGTGCGGCCGAGGTCCGGCTCGTGCCGGCGGTAGTCGGCGGCGCCAAAGATGCGCCGGACGAGGGAAAAGCCGTTGGTGTGCAGCCCGGCGGAGGGCAGCCCGAGGAGGACGTCGCCGGGGGCGATGGACTTGCCGTCGATGATCGCCTCGCGATCCACCAACCCCACCACGGTGCCCACCAGGTCCAGCTCGCCCGGGGCATAGACATCGGGCATTTCCGCCGTCTCGCCGCCCAGGAGCGCGCAGCCCGCCTCCCGGCAGGCCGCCGCCACGCCCCCCACCAAGCGGGCCACCACGGTGGGCTCCAGCGCCGGCATGGCGATGTAATCGAGGAAAAAGAGGGGCTCGGCGCCCTGGACGAGGATGTCGTTCACGCAGTGGTTCACGATGTCCTGCCCGAGGGTCTCGTAGGAATCCAACAGGCCGGCCACGATCGTCTTGGTGCCCACGCCGTCGGTAGAGGCGACCAGCACCGGGGAGCGCATATCCCGCAGGCGCCCGGCGTCATAGAGCCCGCCGTAGGCGCCGATGCCCAGGAGCACCTCGGGGCCGTACGTCGAGCGCACCGCGTCGCCCATCAACTCTACCGCCCGGTTCCCCGCGCCGAGGTCCACCCCCGCCGCGCCGTACGCGCTCTTGCCTGCCATGCCCTTGCCCTCCCCCTGACCTTATGCGCTGCGCAGGTCCCCACCGGCGGCGGAACGGGGCGACGGGCGGCCCCCGTTCGTGCCCTTGGCGCCGATATCCCGCCGATAGTGGACGCCGGTCCACTCGATCATCTCCACGGCGCTATAGGCCCGGGCGATGGCCTCCGGGAGCCCCGCGTCCCAGGCAGTGACGTCGAGCACCCGCCCGCCGGCGGTCACCATCCGCCCATCCTCCCGCCGCGTGCCGGCGTGAAAGACCACGCAGTCGCCGACGGTGTCCACCGCGTCGAGGCCGTGGATGGTGTGGCCGGTCTGGTAACTCCCCGGGTAGCCGCCCGAGGCCATCACCACGCAGACGCAGGCCCCCGGCCGCCAGGCCAGTTCCACCTCGTCCAGGCGCCCCTCGACGCAGGCCTCCAAGACGTCAACGAGGTCGGTCTCCAGGAGGGGCAGGATGGCCTGCGCCTCCGGATCGCCAAAGCGGCAGTTGAACTCCAGCACCCGATATTCCCCGCCCTCGACCATGAGGCCGGCATAGAGGACCCCGACGTAGGGCGTGCCGGCGGCCGCCAGGCCGTCCACCGCTCGCTGCAGGACGCCGTCGACCACCCGCTGCAGGGTCTCTGCCTCCAGGAGCGGCGCCGGCGCATAGGCGCCCATCCCGCCGGTGTTCGGGCCGCGATCCCCGTCGTAGGCCGCCTTGTGGTCCTGGGCCAGGATCATGGGACGCACGGTGCGCCCATCGCTAAAGGCCAACACGGTGACCTCCTGGCCGGTGAGGAACTCTTCGATGAC
>JAAZBQ010000875.1 GCA_012513725.1 Chloroflexota bacterium | reverse complement strand
CTGGCGGCCTGGCGACCCCCGCCGGCGACGTTGCAGCGCTGGGCGAGGCGCTGGTGCGCATCACCCGGGAGCCCCGCCTGCGCGAGGATCTGTCCGAGGCGGGCCTGCAGCACGCCCAGCGCTTCTCATGGCAGCGCACCGCGGCCCAGACCCTGGCGGCGTACGAACAGGCCCTGCAGGTCGCCGACTGACCGCCGCCGGCCAGGATCGTGGCCACGGGCCTTGGTCGCGGCCGCCTCGCTCACCCCACTAGAGGACGCTTCATGTTGGCATCGCACAGCCCCACACACCCGCCCGCACCCGTGACCGTCCATCCGGTCCGCTCCGCCCGCTGGTCGCTCTTGGCCCAGGCGCTGGTAGTGGGCCTGTACCTGGGGCGCGTCGTCGCGGAGACGGCCGTGCAGCCCTGGCCCCTGGCCTGGCTGCTCCCGCTGGTGGCCGGGGGGCTCGTGGCCGGGCTGGCCGTCAGCCTGTTGGCCGAGCGCTACCTCGCCACCGGCCTGCCACTCCTCCTCCTGGGTGCCTATGTGCTGTGGCCCGTGGCCTCTGCGACCTGGGCGATAGGGATCCTGGCGGCGGCGCTCATCGTGCTGCTCATGGCGAACGCCCGGGCCCTCCCCACGCCCTGGCCCGAGGCGCTGGCGGTCGGCGGCGGCCTGCTCCTCTACGGGAGCACCGTATCGCCGGGGCTCCTCCCGGCCGACAGCGGGGAGTTCCAACTGGTGGCGACCGTGCTGGGCATTGCCCATCCGCCCGGCTACCCCCTGTACACGATGGTCGGCCGCTTGGCCACGCTCCTGGTGCCGCTGGGAGACCCCGCCCTGCGGCTGAACCTGCTGAGCGTCCTCCTCTCTGCGCTGACCCTCGGCGTGGTGGCGCACACCGTCCGGCGGCGCACGGGCTCGGCGGCCGCGGCGCTGGTGGCCGCCGGCGCGCTGGGGTTCTCGGCCACGTTCTGGGCGCAGGCCACCACGGCGAACATCCGGGCGCTGACGGGGCTGTTCGTGGCCCTCCTCGTGGCGCTGGCCCTGCGCTGGGGGGAGGAAAGGAGTCCGCGGCTGCTCTGGATCCTGGCGGGTGTGTTCGGGCTCGCCGTGGGGCACCACTCCTCCCTGGCGCCCCTTGGCCTGCCCCTGGCCGGATACGTCCTCTGGCGGGAGCCGACCCTCCTGCGCCGGCCGCGCCGCTGGGTCGCGCCCCTGGCCGCCCTGGCAGCGTCGTTCGCCGTGCTCCTGTACCTGCCGGTGCGCAGCCTGTGGGGCGCCCCGTTCGATCCGGAGCCGATTCGCTCCCTGGCCGACATGGCCCAGCACGTGCTGGCGCTCGGTTTCCGGGGGGACATGTTCTACTTTCGTACGCTGCCCGCCCTAGCCGCCCGGACGGCGGTGTGGGCCCAGATCATGCGCCTGGAGTTCGGCCTGCCGCTCCTGGTGGCAGCCGGACTGGCGGCGGTGGCGGTGGCCCGCCGCGATCGGCGGGCGGCGCTCCTCGTGGGGGGCATCCTGGGGGTGAACACCGTCCTGGCCGTCACCTACCGCGCGCCGCAGACGGTCGAGTACCTCCTTCCCTCCTACGTGGCGCTGGCCGTGCTCCTTGGCGAGGGGCTGGGCCTCGCGGTCGCGGCCCTCGGAGATCATGCTCACGGGTGGGGGCGATGGGGGGCGGGCATCCTCGTCGCTGTCCTGGCCGTCGCGGCGGTCGGGAACGGATGGGCCAACTGGCCGTCCTTCCGCACGCTGCACCGCGACGACGCGACCCGCCAGGCGGCCGAATCCCTCCTGCGCGATGCCCCGCCGGGGGCCCTCGTGCTGGCCAACTGGCACCATGCCACCCCCCTCTGGTACCTCCAGGAGGTGGACGGGCTGCGGGAGGACGTCGAGGTGGTGTACGTCTACCCTGAGGGCGCCACCCCCAACGAGGAGGTATGGCTGCGACGCATCGACGAGGCGCTGGACGAGCGCCCGGTGATCGTCACCAACCGGTTCTACGCCTACGAGGGGGCCGACCTGCGCTTCGTGCCCTACCACGACGCCTGGCTGG
>JAAZBQ010000874.1 GCA_012513725.1 Chloroflexota bacterium | reverse complement strand
GCGGCAGCCCCATGATCAGCACGAACTCCAGGGTGAAATAGTCCACTTGGCCGACGTCGCCCCGGGCGGCCACCTGCTGGGCGGCCTCGGCCGAACGGCGCAGGAGCGACGGCAGCCAGGGCCCCACCAGCACGAGGGCTGGCCCGCCCATGGCCAGCAGCCCGGCGGCGGGACGGCCCAACCGGGCGGGACGCCAGCCGGCGCGGGCCAGGGCCACCAGGGCCACGACCAGGGCCCCGGCGAGGTAAAAGATCGCCACCCGGTAGTGGGTCAGGCCGATGCCGGCCGCCAGCAGCCCCCCGACCAGGGCGCTCCGCCATCGGCCGTCGCGCCCCCCGAGACGGCCCTGCAGCGCCTCGTGGGTGAGCACCAGCGCGGCGGGAAGCAGGAGGTGGCCGGTCAGCTGTGTGTAGCGCCCCCAGTTCACATAGTAGGCGGGCAACCAGCACACCAGCCCGGCGATGGCCGCGGCGACGAGGGCGGCGCGCCGGTCGCGGACCAGCCGGTCCAGGAACAGGAACAGCGACGGCACCGTCAGGGCGTTCAGCACCTGGCCGCCCCACAGCACGGCGCGATGGGCGGGGAGGCCGGTGAGCCAGGCCAGGAACGCGCTGTAGGCGTGATAGCCGAAATGGTAGTGGAACCCGTCCAGCGCCGCATAGGGCCGGTAGGAGGCCGGCACCCGGCCGCCATCCAGGATCAGCTGGGTGATCAACGTGTGGTGGTACGAGTCGGTCCAGGAGGGATAGGGCACCCCGCGGATGACCCACAGCCGCACCGCCAGCGCCGCCAAGAACACCCCGCCGAGGGCCAGCGCCCAGCCCCACTCCGCCCTGCGCGGTCGCCCCAGGGGACCGCGCACCAGCCGCCACCCCACCACGCCCCCCGAGACCGCCAGGAGCGCCAACGTCGCCCCCCGCGACCAGACACCCCCGAGGAGGCCGGTCCAGAAGAGGAGCAACGGGCAAAGGGCCAGGCTGACGAGGGGGGCCAGGCAGAGGGTCTGTAGGGGGCCGCTCCCGTCCAGAGGGCGCGCCAGGAGCACTACGGCCAGCCCCGGCAGCAGGAGGAGCATTCCCGCGCGGACCAGGAGCAGCGCGGTGCGGAGCACGTCCGCATCGGGCAGCGCCGGCGGCCACACGAGCAGCAGCCCGCCCAGCACGAGGACGGCCACCAGGAGCGCCTTACGCGCGCGGTCGGGCACGACGCCCCTCCAAGAGTTCTGCGTACAGCGCCTCCACCCGCTCGCCGTGCTCGTCGATGGTCTCCACCCTCGGGAGGTTGGCCCGCAGCATGGTGAGGAGGTCGGCGTCCTCCAGAGTGCGGCGGATCACCCGGGCCAGGTCCGCCGGGTCGCCGGGGCGGAAGAGGAGGCCCCCCACTCCCTCGGGCACCTTTTCCTCCAGCGCCCCCAGCCGCGAGGCGATGACGGGCACCCCGCAGTGGTAGGCCTCCCGGATGGTGACGGGCGAGTTCTCCCACCACACCGAGGGGACGATGAGGTAATCGGCCCAGGCCAGCGCCTCGCCGACGCGGTTGGAGTGCAACTCGCCCTCCAACCGGATCCAGGGGCATCCCTCGGCCAGCCGGCGCAGACGCGCGGCATAGTCGGGGAACACGTGCTCGCCGCCCCAGACGCGCAGCTCGGCCCCCGTGTCGCCCAGGGTGCGGAACGCCTCCACGGCAACGTGCACGCCCTTTTGCCACGCCAACGAGCCAATGAACGCGTAGCGGCGCGGGGCGCCCGGGCGGCGGGGCGGCGGCTCACCGAGGCGAGTGACGTCGAGGCCGTTCTCCAGCAACCGGATGCGCTCGGCGGGGAACCCACCGGCCGCGTAGCGGTCGCGGAGAAAGCGGGATGGCGCCACAAAGAGGTCCACCGCACCGATGCCCCGATCGATCCGGCGCTGGCGCTCGGCGAACAGCGGGATCATGGCCGGCGCGGCCGGGGTGAGCCAGGGCATACCCAGCCCGTACGCCGCGCAGCGCCCGCACTCCAGCCAGAGGTGCGGGCCGTGGCAGATGCCGCCGCCGGGTCGCACGTACTGGGCGTTCGGGCACACCCCCCAATAGTCGTGCAGGGTATAGACCACCGGTATCCCCGCCGCGCGGGCCATCGCCGGCGCATCGACGGTCAGGTCCTTGAGGTGCTGGATGTGCAGGATGTCCGGGCGAAAGCGCTCCAGCGTGGCGGCCAG
>JAAZBQ010000873.1 GCA_012513725.1 Chloroflexota bacterium | reverse complement strand
GCCATCCGCGCAACGTCGGGCGCATCGAGGATCCCGACGCCCGGGCCGTCGAGGGCAGCCCGGCCTGCGGCGACATGGTGGCCGTGTACCTGCGGGTGGATCCCGAGAGCAAGGCGATCACGGACATCAAGTTCGAGTCCTATGGCTGCGCCTCGAACATCGCCACCGGCTCGATCATCACCGAGCTGGCCAAGGGCAAGACGATCGACGAGGCCAAGGACATCACCTGGCAAGAGGCCTCCGAGGCGCTGGGCGGGCTCCCGCCGATCAAGACGCACTGCTCGGTGCTCGCCGTCGACGGGCTGCGCGCCGCCATCCAGAACTATGAGGAGCGGCACGGGCTGGTCCGCGAGCAGGCGCCCACGGATCTCGACGAGGTTCGCCGCCGCCTAAAGCACGTGATGAACCCCGTGGTGGGGCTGGACCTCATCCGCACCAAGATGGTCAAAGATATGGAGATCGCCGACGGCACGGTGCGTGTGGTCGTAGACCTGCCCTCTGACCACCAGTTTGCGGCCAACATCGAGCACGAGATCCGCGACAAGATCGAGCCCCTGTGGGACGTCGAGCGGGTTCTCGTCGAGTTCACCGAGTGAGGTGCGCCGTGGCTGAAATCCGAGTGGACGTACACGGCGAAACCTGCCCGGTGCCCCTGGTGGAGGTGCGCAAGGCCATCCGGCGGGCTGCGCCCGGCGACATCATCGAGGTGGCCGGCACCCATCCCGCATCGATGAAAGAGATCCCCATGGCGGCAGAGGCGATGCACCTCGATCTCCTGAGTGTGGAGGGCGAGCCGACCGACTGGGTGATCCGCATCCGCCGCTGAGGAGGCACCATGGCCGACCGCACCACGATCGTCGTGCAGAGCGGCGATATGGACAAGCTGTACTCGAGCCTGATCATCGCCAACGGCTCGCTGGCCATGGGGATGGAAGTCTCCATGTTCTTCACCTTCTGGGGGCTCGAGCGCCTCAAGAAGGGCGGGCTGGAAAAGGGACCGCTCTCCAGGATGCACTTTCTAGGCCTGGGCAAGTGGATGGTCCGGCGCCGGATGGCCAAGGCGAACGTGGCCTCTTTGGAGCGGCTGTTTCGAGACTATAAGGAGTTGGGTGGCAAGATCATTGCCTGCGACATGACCATGGATATCATGGGCATCAAGCGGGAGGACCTCCGCGAGGATCTCATCGACGAATGCGGCGGAGTGGGCGCCTATATCGCCGACGCCCGCGAGTCCGCCATCACCCTGTTCATCTAACCAACATCACGATCGGAGGAGACATGGCCAAGCGGGCAGTGGGCCGCGCGTTCCAAGAGGGTACCAAGTATCTGCGCGGCGCGCCGCCGCCCACGCCGCCAAGATCCACGCCACCGGACCCCGTGAAGACGTATCCCGGCGCCGCGCGGATCGCGCTCTCCCAACCCCAGCGGGAGGGGGGCGCGCCCCTGTGGTCGACGCTGCGGGCGCGGCGCAGCATCCGCCGTTTTGACGACTCGCCCCTGGAGGAGGCCGCGCTGTCGCAGATCCTGTGGGCCGCCCAGGGGGTCACCCGTATTCGCCAGCGCGTCGGGTTCCGCACGGCGCCCTCGGCCGGGGCGTTGTACCCGGTGGAGACGTATGCCGTGGTGCACCGCGTGGAGGGGGTGGCCCCCGGCGTATACCACTATTTCCCGCCGCTCCACGCCCTGGACACCGTATCCCTCGGTGATCGGCGGGAGGAGGTGGCCGCCGCCGCGCTGGATCAAGCGATGGCCCGGCAGGCGGCGGTGGTGCTGTTATGGACGGCGGTGTTCGCCCGGAGCACCTGGAAGTACGGCGAGCGGGCCTATCGCTACATCTACCTGGACGCCGGTCACATTGCCGAGAACGCGG
>JAAZBQ010000872.1 GCA_012513725.1 Chloroflexota bacterium | reverse complement strand
CTGCGGCGGGCATCCTGTCCTCCTAGCGTAGGCCGATCAGGGCGGCAAAGCGCCCGGTGTGGCCGCCATCGCCGCGGTGCGAGAAAAACTCCTCCCGGCGACAGCACGTGCAGACCGCGGCCATCTCGATGTGCTCCACCCCCACCTCGCCCAGGGCCCGGGCGCTGCACTCGGGCAGGTTCAGGTGGGCCTTGCCCGGGGCGCCGGCCGTGCGGTCCACGACGTCCGCCCCCCAACGGTCGGCCATCGGCCCATAGACCTCGGCGCCCACCTCGTAGCAGCAGGGGCCGATGGAGGGCCCGATCCCGACGCGCAGCGTGTGGGGGTCGCAGCCATAGTGCTCGATCATCGCCCGGGCGGTGTGCGCCGCTACCCCCGCGAGGGCGCCCCGCCACCCGGCGTGGGCGATGGCCACCACCCCGCGATCCGGTGCGTGGAACAGGACAGGGGTGCAATCGGCAAAGCGCATCAGGAGCACCACGCCCGGCGCGTCGGTCACCAGGGCGTCGGCCGCGCCCGCCACCCGGCCGGCCTCGGCGGCGCCCACCCGGGCGACGTCCGCCCCATGTACCTGCCGGGCGGTGATCACCTGGCCCGCGGCCACCCCGAGGGCCGCGTAGGCCCGCTGCTCGTTGGCGGCCACGGCCCGGGGGTCGTCGCCGACCGTTTGCCCCAGGTTCAGGCTGGCCCAGGGCTCGCGGCTCACGCCGCCGAGCCGGGTGGTGACCGCCTGGAGCAGCCCGGCGGAGGGCTCCGGCCCGTCGAGGGCCTCACAGTCGAGAGCCTCAAAACGGTAGTGTGGGGGTTGGCCGGGGCTCTCGATACGCTGCACGGACGCTCCTCGCGGCGCGAATATAGAGAGAGAACCCCGTGCAGGGGCTCTCGACGCTCTCGTTCGCCTCATGATATCGTACCCCGGGGTCCCTGTCAAAAGCAGCCGCCTCCCGACCGATGTAGTTCTAAGGAAAAGGGTCACCAGGATAATGTAACACAGGATGTAGGTATAGAAGCCAGAGCAAGCGAGTGGGACGCAGCCCCATTTTGACAGGGGCCGCGCCGGATGGTACCATAAATGGGCTGAGTGGGCCGGACGGTCGCGGGGCGGCAACGCCGCCTCGAGGAAAGTCCGAACTCCGTAGAGCACGGTGCTGGGTAACGCCCAGGCGAGGCGACTCGACGGCAAGTGCAACAGAGAGCAGGTCGCCCCGGCATCCCCTGCGAGGGGGAGGCGGGGGCAAGAGTGAAAGGGTGGCGTAAGAGACCACCAGCGGTCCGGGTGACCGGGCCGGCTAGGCAAACCCCACCGGGAGCAAGGCCAAGCATGGGGCAGGCGGGTCGCCGCAAGGCGGCGCCGTCACGGGTGGCTCGCCCGAGCCCCGGGTAGGCCGCAGGAGGCGTCGAGCAATCGGCGTCCCAGATAGATGACCGTCCGCTTTCCCCGGGCAACCGGGTGGGGGCGACAGAATTCGGCTTATAGGCTCGCTCAGTTTCAGGACCCAAGGGGGAGGGGGCGTCGCACCGGCGCCCCCTCCCCCTGTGTCGTTTCTCCGCCTTGAGTGTTCGCCGCCGATCGGGCATAATACCCCTCGGGTATAATGCCCCTCGGGCATACTACCCTCGTGCTACCGCCGCGCGCCTCCCTCCTCCTGCACCCAACGGGGCACGTACCGCCAGGCCGCCCGCAGCGCCGCCCGCGATCGCCGGCATTCGGGATCCAGGGTTGCCAGCCGGGCCCAGAAGGCGGAGGAATGGTTCATCTCCCGGGTGTGGCATAGCTCGTGGAGCAACACCGAGCGCACCAGGGCCTCCGGGAGAAAGAGCAGCTTGATGTTCAGGCTGATCGTGCCCCGCGACGAGCAACTCCCCCAGCGCGTCTTTTGGGCGCGCAACGCCACCCGCTCATACGACAGCGCGTGCTCGCGGGCCAAATCCTCCAACCAGGGCGGCAGGTGGGTGCGCGCCTGGGCGGTCAGCCAGCGGCGCAGGAGCCGCCGGCAGGCCGCTACATCGTCCACCGCGCCACGCAGCAGCAGTCGGCGCCCCGGCCGCTCGGCCAGGGTCAGGCGGCCGCTGGAGGCGGCGTACTCGACCCGCCAGCGCTCGCCGACGGCCCGCAGGGCGATCTCGCCGGGGAGGGCGGGCTGTTCGCGCCAGGCGACGCGGCGCTCGGCGGCGCGCGCCAGGTGCCGGGCGATCCAGCCCTCCTGGGCGCGGACGATGGCCGGCACCTGGCGGGGGTCGAACCCCTCGGGCACCACCACCTCGAGTTCGCCGGCGGGGGTGATGCGCAGCGAAACGTGCCGAGCCCGGGGGCTCTGGCGGATAGTGTAGGGGGGCAGGGGGGTCATCGGCGATCGCTTCTCCGGGTGGCAGCGGTTGGATTGTGCCTATAGTACGCCGGACGTCGCGGCGCGCGAAACGGGTAGAAAAGGGGGATGTGATGGACGAACACCGGGAACGCCGGACCAAGATCGTGGCCACGTTGGGCCCGGCCACCGATAGCCCGGAGACGATCCGGGCGCTCATCGAGGCGGGGATGGACGTCGCGCGGCTGAACATGTCCCACGGCACCCAGGAGGAGCACGCCCGGCGGCTGGACACGGTGCGCGCCGAGGCCGAGCGGGCCGGCCGCCCGGTGGCCGCGCTCCTGGACCTGCAGGGGCCCAAGATTCGCACAGGCCCCGTAGCCGGCGACGAGCCGCTGGACTTGCAGCCCGGGCAGGGCCTGGTCATCACCACCGAGCCCGTCGCGGGCACCGCCGAGCGGGTGAGCACCACCTATGAGCACCTTGCCCAAGACGTGCACCCGGGCGATCGCATCCTGATCTCCGACGGCCTCATCGAGGTGCGCGTCACCCGCACCACGGGGACGGAGGTCCACGGCGAGATCGTCCACGGCGGCCGGCTCCGCGCCCACCAGGGAATCAACCTCCCCGGCGTGCGGGTGAGCGCCCCCTCGGTGACGGACAAGGACATCGAGGACCTGCGCTTTGGGCTGGCCCGGGGGGTGGATTACGTGGCCATCTCCTTTGTGCGGCAGGCCGCCGACGTGGAGCGAATGCAGCGCCTGATCGCCGAGGCCGGCGCCAGCGTGCCGGTCATCACCAAGCTGGAAAAGCCCGAGGCCCTCGACCACCTGGAGGCCATCGTGGCGGCCTCCGACGGGATGATGGTGGCCCGGGGCGACCTCGGCGTGGAGATGCCGCCGGAGCGGGTGCCTTATGCGCAAAAGGAGATCATCCGGGCGGCAAACCGGGCGGCCATCCCGGTGATCACGGCCACCCAGATGCTCGAGTCGATGATCGGCAACCCGCGCCCCACCCGCGCGGAGGTCAGCGACGTGGCAAACGCCATCCTGGACGGCAGCGACGCGGTGATGCTCAGCGGCGAGACGGCCATCGGCCAGTACCCGGTGCGCGCCGTGGAGATGATGGCCCGCATCGCCGCGACGGTGGACGCCAACACCGGGGAGCGCCCCCCCGAGGAGGTGCCTGCCTGGCTGTTCGCCGAGGCGCGCTCCATCCCCCAGGCGATCGGCGCGGCGGTGAGCGCCATCGGCCGCACCCTGCCCGTCACGGCGCTGTGCGTGGTGACCCGCACGGGCTCCAGCGCCCGGATGGTGACCCACTACCGGCCGGAGACGCCCATCCTGGCCTTTACCCCGCTGCCGGAGACCTACCGGCGCCTCAGCCTCCTGTGGGGGGTGCAGCCCATCCCCACCCGCTTTGCCGACAGCGAGGACGACTACTATGCCCAGGTGGAGAGCATCCTCCTGGCCAAGGGCTATGCGCGGGAGGGCGACACGGTGGTGGTGACCGGCGGGCACCCCATCGCCCAGGGCGGGCCGACCAACTTCTTAAAGATCCTGGTCGTCGGTCACTCCGACTCGGGGGCGCTGTAGAGGCGCCCCTGAGCCGGCTACTCGATGGCCGCCCATGCGTCGGGCTGCGTGCCGTCCAGATCGGTGAACCCGTACACCCGGGCCAGCCCGACGCTGGAGAGCGACTGGCCGCTCCAGCGGTGCGCCTCGGGATCCGCTGCCAGGGCCGCCACGGCCCGCCCGACGAAATGGGGCGTCTCCGAGCGCTCAAAGCCCGGGTTCTGGGGGATGGCGTCGCGCCAGTTCGCCTCGGTCACCCCGAAATGGTCCAGCATCATCTCCGAGCGCATCCAGCCCGGCG
>JAAZBQ010000871.1 GCA_012513725.1 Chloroflexota bacterium | reverse complement strand
TGGGGTGGGGCTGTGGCTGCTGGGCGCCTATGACCGGGAGGAGCGCGCGATCCTGAGCCGCGCGATCCCTGCGGACCGAGTGGCCATCCGCCTCGGCCTCCGGCGGGGATAGAAGAAGGACAGGATTAACAAGATTAACGGGATTATGATCCCAGAAATGGGGTGGAACGCTATACAAAGCGCTCCCAATACAGCAAGCCGATTAGTAGTGAGGTACAAGTATCTCCACGGCGTACTTTTCCACCCCGAAGATTAATCTTGGCAATCCTGTTAATCCTGTCCATCTTGGCTTCTTGTCCCGTCTATTCTTTCACATTGGGGTGGTGGGCGACGTTGACCGAATCCACCCACACGCCTACAATGAGATGACTACCGCGAAACACGACACGGGAGGGCTGAACGTGGCTGAGCACGTCTACATACGCGACCTCGCCGACCATGTAGGGGAGGAGGTCGTCATCAAGGGGTGGCTCTACAGCAGGACCGACAAGGGTCGCCTGCAGTTTCTGCTCCTGCGCGACGGCACCGGCATCGTCCAGGGGGTGGCGTTCAAGAAGGAGATGGCGCCGGAGGCGTTCGAGGCCGCCGCTCAGGTGACCCAGGAGTCCTCGCTGTTGGCCACCGGCGTGGTGCGCGCCGACGACCGGGCGCCGGGGGGTTACGAGATCTCGCTGACGAACGTCGAGATCGTGCAACTCGCCGACGGCTACCCGATCGCCCCCAAGGAGCACGGCATCGAGTTCCTGATGGACAACCGCCACCTCTGGCTGCGCTCGACCCAGCAGTGGGCCATCCTGCGGGTGCGGGCCGTGGTGGTGCGGGCCATCCGTAACTGGCTGGACGACCAAGGCTTTACCCTGGTGGACGCGCCGATCCTGACCCCGGCCGCCTGCGAGGGCACCACCACGCTGTTCGAGACCGAGTACTTTGGCGAAAAGGCCTATCTCACCCAGTCGGGCCAGCTGTACAACGAGGCAGCCATCGCGGCTTTCGGCAAGACGTACTGCTTTGGCCCCACCTTTCGCGCGGAAAAGAGCAAGACGCGCCGGCACCTCATCGAGTTCTGGATGGTAGAGCCGGAGATGGCCTACGCCGACCTCGAGGAGTGCATGCGGGTGGAGGAGGAGTTCGTCTCGCACGTTGTGCAGACGGTACTTAAGGAGTGCCCGACCGAACTCGCGGCGCTGGAGCGCGACACGGCGGCGCTGGAGGCCATCGTGCCGCCCTTCCCGCGCATCTCCTATACCGACGCGCTGGACATCTGCCGCGCGGCCGGGGTGGAGCTGCCCTGGGGTGAGGATTTCGGCGCCCCCCACGAGACGGCCGTGTCGGACCACTTTGGCAAGCCGGTGTTCGTCCACCGCTATCCGGCGCAGTGCAAGGCCTTTTATATGGAGGCCGACCCCGACGACGAAAAGCTGTCGCTCTCGGTGGACCTCCTGGCGCCGGAGGGCTATGGCGAGATCAGCGGCGGGGGCCAGCGCACGGCGAGCCTGGAGCTCCTCGAGCGGCGCATCGCCGAGCATGGCCTGCCCCGCGAGGCGTTCGAGTGGTACCTGGACCTGCGCCGCTACGGCGCGGTGCCCCACGCGGGCTT
>JAAZBQ010000870.1 GCA_012513725.1 Chloroflexota bacterium | reverse complement strand
TAGCATCCCTCATCCTTCCTCCTTCATCCTTTCCCCCTCACCCGTGGCGGACCTCGATGCCTTGGGACCGTGCAACCTCACAGAGCGCCTCGAGGTGGTCGGCGCTCGGGGTCGAGAGGCCTCTGGCGCGATAGTCGATGGCCAGGCTGTCGTACTTGCCCGCCGCCATCCCGTGGAAGGGGAGCAGTTCATAGTAGAGAAGGTTGGGCAGTGTAGCGGCGAACGCGGCGATGGCGGCCACGTCCTCCGGTATGTCGTTCACGCCCGGCACGATGGGCGTGCGCACGATGAGGGGCTGGGGCTGCCGGCCGAGTCGGCGGGCGTTCGCCAGGATGCGCTCGTTCGGCACGCCGGTGGCCTCCCGGTGCCGCGCCGAGTCCAGCAGCTTGATGTCCAGCATGACGAGGTCGACGAGGGGCAGGATCTCCTCGATCCGCTCCCAGGGGTAGTGGGCGGCGGTCTCGATGGCCGTGTGCAGTCCCTCGGCGCGGCAGCGGGCCAGGATGGCCCGGGAGAACTCGGGCTGCATCAGGGGCTCCCCGCCCGAGAGGGTGACGCCTCCGCCGGAGGTCTCGTAAAAGGGACGATCGCGGAGCACCACCTCCACGACCTCATCGGCCGTCTGTTCCTCCCCGACGAGGACCAGGGCCTGGGCGTAACAGGTCTCCACACACGCCCCACAGGCCACGCAGCGCTCCCGATGGAAGACGTGCACCCCGTCCACCACCTCGTGGCAACCGTGGGGGCAGCGCTCCAGGCAGGCCCCGCAGCCGATGCAGCGCTCCGGGAACCACTGGACCTCCACTTTGGGCGACAGGGTCTCCGGGTTGTGGCACCAGAAGCACCGCAGGTTGCAGCCCTTCATGAACACGGTCGTGCGGATGCCCGGCCCATCGTGGATGGAAAAGCGCTGGATGTTCGTGACCAGACCACGTGGGGAAGGGCTGAGCGATGAAGGATGAGGGATGACCGGCTGTGGCACTTCCCCTTCCGCAGCCCCCTGGCCCTTAGACTTCTGTCCGGTCATCATCGGCAGCGCCCCCTATCCCCCATCCCTCATCCTTCATCCTTCTGCCAAGATACGGTCCACGATCGGCTGGCGGTACTCGCGCGAGAGGGAGCGAAAGTAGGCGCTGTAGCCCGTCACCCGGATCATCAGGTCGGGGTGGGTCATGGGATCCTCGTGGGCCTCGAGGATCTGCTCCTTCGATACGACATTCATGTTGATCAGGGTGCCCCCCATGCGGTTATGGGTCATGATGAGGGCCTCGAGGGTCTCCAGCGCGTCGCCCCCGCGCACTAGGCCGCGGTCGATCTCGATCTGCAGCGGCGTGGTGTTCCCCCAGCCCGACTGGACCGCGGCCACGGCGTTCGCCTTGGCCGTGATGGCCAGCGCCCCGCCGGGCAAAAAGCCGGGATCCGGATCCGCCGAGTGGGAGATCGGCTCCCCAGCGTGGCGGCCGTTTGGCGTGGCGCCCACCCGCTCCCCGTAGCGGTTGGTGCCCCCGTGGGAGAACAGCCCCGGCAGGCAGGTGTAGCCGTTGGGCGTCGGGGTGTCGCGCACCAGGCCGGTCCACAGGGCGGCGATCCGCGCGGCCCAGGCATCGGCCCGGGTGCCGCCGGCGCCATAGTGGGGCACCGAAGCCAACATCAGGCGCACCGGCTCGGCGTCCTGGTAATCGCCCGCCAGGTGGGCGGCGAGGTCCTCCCAGGTGAGGCGCCCCTCTCCCACCACGCGCTGCTCGATGGCCGCCAGCGAATCCGCAGCGGTGGCCAGGCCGATGCCGTCCATAGCCAGGTCCACGATATCCACCCCGCCGGCGGAGGCGTCCAGCCCGCGCTCGACGGGCCCATGGCAAAAGAGATTCAGGACGATCTCGGGCCAGTTATCGGCCTGGCGGGCCATGTGGACGTCCTTGCCCTCCTTGACCACCGCCACCGACTCGCCCATGATCCTGGCGTACCGCTCCCAGAGCGCCTCTAGCGAGCGCTCCCGCGCGGGCAGCGCCACCACCTCATCGAGGGCCAGGAGGAGCGGCGTCACCAGGCACACCCGGGTGACGTCCTGCAGGCAGTACTCGACGCCCGGTAGGGCCGTCCAGTTGCAGCCGACCTTGGCCCGCATCCGCGCCAATCCCAGGGGCACGCCGTTCCGGCAATAGCCGGCATCCAGGCCGCCGGACAGGGCGAACGACACGCCGGTGCCGTCCTCGACGATGTACTCGAGCGCGCGGTGCAGGAGGCTAGGGTCCATGCCCTCGTACACGCGCAGGGCGATGTTCGAGGGGATGCGCAGGCGGTGCATGGCCTCCAGGACGCGGAAGGAGAGGGGATTGCTCAGGTCCCGCCCATCGGGCCCCTGCCCGCCGATCTGGGAATAGTGGGGATCGTTAAAGAACAGGCTGGCCAAGTGCCAGACAATCGACGCGTCCGTCTCGCGCCCGTCGGCCAGGTCGGCCTCATAGTAGGGCAGGAGCAGCTGGTCGATCTGCCCGAGGGCTCCGCCCAGCCCCCACATCCGGTCGACGCACTGGAACCAGGCGATGAACTGGCAGGCCTCCCGAAACGTCCGCGGTGGGCCGTCGACCAGGTACTCGTTCGCCGCCGCGATCGCCTCGAGGTTCTCCCGGACGGCGAGATCGGCCTCCTCGGCCGCCTTCTTGCGGGCCAGGTCGGCGTGGCGCGCGATCCAGTCCTGCACGCCGAGGACCAGGTCCTCCTCACCGTCGTAAAACGCGGGGTCGGCGGGTCGGTTGCGGGCCCGATAGCGGCGCAGTTTCTCCAGCAGCCCGCCCCAGCCCAGGTCCAAGCCGATGGTCATGTCGGGGCTCAGGTGGTTGGGCGCCCCGATGCCGTGGTGGTAGATGCTGTAACGCGCGTGGAG
>JAAZBQ010000869.1 GCA_012513725.1 Chloroflexota bacterium | reverse complement strand
GTCGCTGGACTGCAGGATGTACGCCAGCGCATCGGTGGCGATGTTCTCGTTCTCTTGGGAGTAGCGCTTCTGGACGATGTGGCTCAGGACGGTGCCCATGGTTGCTCCTTTGCGTGATGTGGCCCTGGGTGTCCGCGATGGTCGAGCACCTGTGCCCTGTGTTGTGAAGGGTCGGGTCCTACAGCTGATCCAACGCCCCTCCCAGCCACTCCCCCATGATCACCGGGTCGATGATGTACAGGGCGGCCGCCGAGCCCACCAGGATGATCCCGGCCAACGCCCGGGTAAAGCGGCCCCGGGTGCGCGCCAGGAGGATCAGGCAGGCCACCGCCATCACCACCGGCCCCACGACCGTGATGCGCCCCAGGGGCACGTCGTATCCGGCGACGGTCTGGCTGTCGCGGCCGAGGAACGTGGCGAGGTCCGCGTCGACCCCCAGGACGAGGAGGGCGCCCTCGAGGATCAGGACGCCGAGGAGGACCCACGACGCCCAGCGGGTGGTCTCGCCCTCGGTGCGGTACACCTCATAGGCCACGGCGGGGAGCAGCCCCCCGAGGGCCCACAGCGGGTCGTGGGTGACGAGCCCGGCGACGGCGCCCAGGGCGGCGACGACGCCGGTGGCGACGACGATCGTGGGAGCGTGCTTGGTGGGTCGAGCCATGGTCGTTTCTCCAGGGTGTGATGCGGCGATGTGCGGCCCATTCTGATGCCCCGGTCCGGCGCTGTCAAGGCAGGTGAAGAGGGACGCAGAGGCGCAGAGCCGGGACGCAGAGGCGCAGAGAAGAGAACATGGTAGGACATAGGATCAGACGCAAGTGCCTACACCAACCAGCGCGCTGGTGGCGAAACCTGAGCGCCGTGCTGGGTCAGAGGTCCTATAAACTGGCCAGCGGTGCAATGTGTGGTATATCATTGCCTTCCCGTCTTACCACCCTCCTCCCTGCGTCTCCGCGTCCTATCTCTGCGTCTCTGCGTCCCTCTTCCCCGTCACAGGTGGACGATCTCGACGTCCCCCCACCGGTCCCGGAGGTACTCGGCCACCAGGCGACGGTGGCAATGCTCCGGCGTCGGCTCGCTGCAGAGGAGGCAGGCGCCGTCGACCTCCTCGGGCGTCAGGGTCTCCTCGATCTTGCGCTCGGCCAGGAGGGGCAAAAAGGCCGCCTCATAGTCCTCCCACGCGCCCTTCTTTTTCCTGAACGCGTCCATGATCTCTTCCGTGGGGGCCAGGTCGGGCCGGTGGACATAATCATCGATCCCGCAGATGGCCCGCAGGAAGAAGGGCAGATCCTCGGCCTTGGCAAACCCCGCCAGGTGCGAGGTGTTCTTGAGCCGGATGTCGATCACCCGCCGCACGCCGGCCTCCTGGAGCCGGGAAAAGAACGACTCGGCCGTGGTCTTGGTGAACCCGATGGTATAGACCCTCACACCTGCTCCTCTCCGCCGTTCTCCTCCGCCGCGAGGACGGTCTCGGTGTACGCGATCTTGTCTCCGCGCTCGCGGTAGGCGGCCTCCACAAGGCCCTGGTGGCTGACCTGCTCGCCGGCCCCAAAGAGGGACATCTGCCGCAGGCCGCACTCGTCCAACAGGCGCTCCAGCGCGTCGTCGTGGCTCTCCAGTTGGCCGTCCTCGCGGATGTGTAGCACGGTGACGCCCCGGGCCGCCAGGTGCCGGCTCACCAGGATGGCCCGGTGGCAGTGGAGGGGGTCCTTTTCGGCGCACAGGAGCGCGATGCGGTGCTTTTTGCTGCCCGCGATCACCCGGGTCAGCCCGCTCTGGAACGACTCGCTGGCGGCCAGGCGGTCATAGCGCACGGTGCCGTGGTCATAGCAGGCGGGGTCGTCGGGCCGGGCGCCGAGCTCGCGCCCTAGGAACACATAGGCGATGCCGGCGGCTTTGAGTGCCTGGCGGAGCCCCTCCCGGTTGAACTGGGAGTGGAAACGGGAGTAGGGCTGCGAGCGGACGTCGGCCACGGCCGTGATCCCGTGCCCGGTTAGGAGCGCGAGAAGCTCCTCGACCGAATGGTTCGAGTGCCCCACGGTGTAGACGACCTCGGTGCTCGTGGCCGCCTCCTCCGGAGCCGGGATGACGGCCGCCGCCAGCTTGTAGGCGCGACCGTGGTAGACCTCCCCAAGGCTCACGCAGAGCAGCGCCTGCCCCAGCGCCGTGCGCTCCCGGTCCTTGGCCAGGTACTCGTCGACGACCCAGGGATCCGTCACGGCCAGGCGGTACTCGTCACCGCACAAGGAGAACTCGGCGCGCACCCG
>JAAZBQ010000142.1 GCA_012513725.1 Chloroflexota bacterium | reverse complement strand
GGCCCGCAGGCCGCCCGCCCCCTCGATGGCCCGGGACGGCGAGAGCCCCAGGCTGGCCAGCAGTCCCCCGGCTGCCAGGACCGCCCCCGCCGCAAAGGCGTAGGCATACTCGATGCCGGATAGGTACCCCGCGATCAACGGACCCGCGAAAAAGCCCAGCCCCTGGGTCATCGTCAGGCGACCCTGCAGGCGCTCCTGTCGCTCGCCAGATGCCAGGCGGAACGCCGAAGGCATCACCTGGGCGTAAAAGGCCGCGGCGGCCAGCCCCACGAGGAGTTGGGGGACGATCAGGGTCAGCGGGTCCCGCGCCCAGAGGAATGCGACGGAGGCGGCCAGGCCCAGCGCAAAGGAGCCGATGAGCCCCGCGCGGCGAAAGCGCGTGTTGGCCAGCAGCGCCATCGGCGCGCCGGCCAACAGGGCCGCGACACCGGGGATCGCCTGGATCAGCCCGATGACCGACTCGGCGACGCGCAGCTCTGCCATGAGCAGGGGCACGGCGGTTTGGGCAAGCCCTTGAAAGGCGGGGAAGAGCAGCATCGTCGCCGCCAGCACCCAGGGGTCGCGTCGCGCGTGCCCGGGATGAGGCGGAGCGCTCAGCGACATGCCGACCGGACGAAGCGCCCTGCGCAGCCATCCATCTCCGCATTCCTCCTCGGCGGGACTCGAACCCTGCACACAAAAGCGCGCCGGCCGAGGCCTTGAGACGGCGCGCCCAGGCCGGCGTCGCGCTGGTGCTCTGAGGATAGAGCCGCGCGAACGCGCTGTCAACCGCGGCTCCTGCGGCTCTGCCGGCACTGCCGGAGCCGCTGGCGCCGCCAGATCCACCAGATCGTTGCCAGGCCGGTGTTGACGGAACTCGTCCAGGCGGGCTAGACTGCATGGACAGCCGGGCCCGCCACCCACCGTGATACGGGAGTCATGATGCACCGCGACATTCGCGCCGTCCTGTTCGATTTCGACTATACGCTGGCCGATTCCTCGCGGGGGGTGATCGCCTGCATCGAGTATGCCCTGCGCGGTCTGGGCCTGCCGCCGGCCACGCCGGATGCGGTCTGCCGCACGATCGGCCTGAGCCTGGAGGAGACGCTGGTGGCCCTGGCCGGCGAGGAGCAGCGTCCCCGCGCAGCCGAGTTCACGCGGCTGTTCGTCGAGCGCGCCAACGAGGTGATGGTGCGGCTGACCCGATTGTACCCCGGCGTGCCCGGCCTGTTGGCGTCGCTGCGGGCGGCGGGCCTGCGGCTCGGGATCGTCTCGAACAAGTACCGCTATCGTATCGAGGACACCTTGCGCCGCGATGGCCTCCTCGGCGCGGTGGACACCATCGTCGGCGGGGAGGACCTGACTGCCCACAAGCCGGACCCGGAGGGCTTGCTCCTGGCGGCGGGGCGGATGGAAGCACCGCCCGCCGAGGTCCTCTATGCTGGCGACAGCGTGGTGGACGCCGAGGCGGCGCAGCGCGCGGCAATGCCCTTTGTGGCTGTGTTGAGCGGCGCCACGCCTGCCGAGGCCTTTGCCGACTATGCCGTGTTGGCCACAGTGCAGCGGGTGACCGAGTTGGAGCCCTTGCTCCGGAACGGCGCACGCCCCTCGGGCGGCTGAGTACCTGCCGTCCACCGGCGGCGCGGGCCGGTAGGAGGTCTGCGTATGCGGTTGCGGCTCAACAAGTTCTGGGACGATGTGCGGTCCAGCTTCTGGTTCCTCCCCTCCCTCATGGTCCTGGCGGCCATGGGCCTCTCCCTCATCACGGTCAACCTGGACGAACGCTACGGCCAGGATCTGCTCGGCGTCGTCTCCTTTGTGTGGGGCGGCGGGGCGGACGGGGCCCGAGACCTCCTCTCGACCGTGGCGGGGTCGATGATCACCGTCGCCTCGCTGTCCTTTTCCATCATCATGCTGGCCTACTCGCAATCCTCCACGCAGTTCGGGCACCGCCTGCTGCGCACGTTCATGCACGACACGGGCAACCAGGTCGTGCTGGGGACCTTTACGGCCACCTTTATCTACAGCCTCCTGGTCCTACGCACCGTGCGCAGCGCCGACGAGAACTATTTCGTGCCCAGCCTGTCGGTGGGCCTCGCCGTGCTCATGACGCTGGCCAGCGTCGGCGTCCTCATCTACCTGGTGCACCACGCCGCCCTCTCGCTGAGCGCTCCCCACGTCATCGCCGAGCTGGCCGGCGACCTGTTCGGCACCATCGACGCGCTGCTGGTCGATCGCGACGAGGGCGAGCAGGAGGAGGCCGAGCGCGCCCGGGCGGCCGCAGAAGAGCAGATCCCGGCCGACATGGCCCAACACTCGGCGCCCGTGTTCGCCCGGGCGGATGGCTACTTGCAGACGGAGGACCTCGACGCGCTCCTGGAGATCGCCACGCGCCACGAACTCATCGTCCGCGTTCTCCTGCGTCCGGGGCACTTCTTGCTGCGGGGCGCCCGCCTGGCGGAGGTCTGGCCGGGAACGCGGCTAGACGACGGAACGCTCGATGAGCTGCAGGAGCAGTTCGGGCTGGGCAGCCAGCGCTCGCACATTCAGGACGTCGAGTACGGGGTGCAGCAGCTGGTCGAGGTGGCGCTGCGGGCGCTATCTCCCTCCACGAACGATCCCTACACGGCGATGGCCTGCATCGATTGGCTCACCGCGGCGCTGGCGCGCATGGCGGCCAAATCCTTTCCGAGCCCCTGCCGGTGCGACGCCCGGGGGAACCTGCGTCTGATCGTGGAGCGCTCCACGTCCTTTTCGGGCGTGGTCAAGGAGGCCTTCGACCAGATCCGCCAGAGCGCCGGCTCCAGCGCTGCGGTGCGCATGCGGCTCCTGGAGGGGTTGACCGGGATCATGGAGCAGGCCCGGCGCGAGGAGGACCGCGAGGCGTTGCGCCGGCAGGCGAGGATGATTTACGAGTCCAGCGAGGAGGTCGTCGGGGAGCGCGCCGACCTGGCAGATATCGCCGCGCGCCTGCGCATGTTGTACGAGGCAGGGCAGTGAGCGCCGGCTATTTGCGGCGCCACTTGCCGCTGTCCCCGTCCTTTTCGTACTCGTTCTTGACCGCCGCCCAGGCCACCCGGTGGGCCGTCTCCTCCCGAGATGCGTCGCCCCGGCGGTCCTCCGGATCGGCGTACTGTTCCCAGGCGCTGTTGTAGGCTTCCTTGTAGATCTCCTGGGCGTGCTTGGGCAGCACGTTGCGGACGTTCTCGGGCAGTTCATCCACCGAATCGTACGGCATGCTACACTCTCCTTTTGCGGCACCCGTGACGTGGCGATGGCAGGCCCGGCGTTGCCGACGCAGCGTGCGGGGAAGAAAGGTGCGGGGCGGGGCAGAGAGCATCGACACCCACTCGGTGGTCAGTGCCGTCATCGTCTTGACGTAAAGTTAGTATACGGCAGCGGGTCGGCGGCCGGCAAACGGGTCGCCGGGCAGTACACGGGAAGGAACAACGCATGCGCTACGTCGACATTCCACGGACCGATCTTCGGGTGGCCGGCCTCTGCCTGGGTACGTCGCACCTGGGTACTGCAGTCGATCGGGCGGCGTCGTTCGCCCTGCTGGACGCCTACTATGAGGCAGGGGGCACGTTCCTGGACTCGGCCGCCGTGTACGCGGACTGGATGTCGGAGGAGCGTTCGGTGTCGGAAAAGACGATCGGCGCCTGGCTGGCGGCGCGACGCCTGCACGGTCAAGTCGTCGTGGGCACCAAGGGGGCGCACCCGGACCTGCGCACCATGCACATCCCGCGGCTCTCCCCCAAAGAGATCCTCGGCGACCTGGAGCGTTCGCTGCGCCACCTGGGCGTCGACCGAATCGACCTGTACTACCTGCACCGCGATGACCCCGGTCGCCCGGTCGAGGAGATCATGGACACGCTACATGGCGCCTGGCGTGCGGGCCACGTGCGCTACGTCGGCTGCTCCAACTGGCGAGCCGAGCGCCTGCGCCAGGCCCAGGCATACGCAACTCGGGAAGGCTGGCCGGGCTTTGTCGCCAACCAGGCGCTGTGGAACGCCGCCGCCCTGAATCCCGAGGCCCGCGCCGACAAGACCACCGTGCCGATGGACGCCGATCTGTTGGCCTACCACCGGCAGACGGGGATGGCGGCGGTGGCCTATTCGTCGCAGGCAGGTGGGCTGTTTCAGAAGATGGCCGAAGGCCGGCTGCCGGCGCCGCGCCCCGGTCGGCCGGATCTCTACCCGCGAGAGGAGAATGCCCGGCGGCTCGAGCGCATCCGCCGCATCGGCGCCGAGGCGGGCCTGTCCATCACCCAGGTGACGCTCGGCTACTTGGCGGGTCATCCCTTCCCGGCCATCCCCATCGTGGGGTGCAAGACGCTGCCCCACCTGCGCGACAGCCTCACCGCGGCCGACACCGTGCTGAGTGCCGAGCAGGTGGCCTACGTGGAGGGGCGGGAGCCCTGATCGACGCGGGGCAGCTCCCACACGTCGGGCAGCCAGGGGTGCGCGGCCAGGTGGCGCTCCACGGCGTACGCCTCGATCTCGTAGGCGTTACCCCAGTAGCGGTGCTCGCCGCGCCGCACGGCGCGCCAACTGCTCCACAGGTAGCGAAAGATAAAGGACAGCCCGTCGCGCCGCGTCTGCAGGACGTGGACGTACTCGTGGTTCAGGAGGAGCCGGCGGCGTTCGGCCGAGGTCGGGTTCGGCTTGAGGTGCACCGTGTTCCCGTAGGTGGTGCCGATGTTCCCGGGGATGGGCCAGCCCTCGATGACCAGCCGCACGCCGTCGGGGCCTCGCTCGATGCGCGGGGCCGGGCGGGGCGTGCGCCGCAGCGCCCGGCGCAGGGCGCGGCCCCCTCGCACGAGGCCCCCCAACGCCCGGCCGACGAGGTCGTAGACCGTCGCCCCTCGCCGCCCCCGGACGCCGATCCAGCGCCGGAGGGAAAGGGGCACCCGCTCCTTGAGGATCAGGTACGCCGCCCACTCCTCGGCCGACCAGGCGCCGGCCGGGGCGGGGTGCGTGCGTGCCAGCGCCAGATCCTCGGCGCCCACCGATGCCGACGGCGCGCCGTCGGCTGTCAGCCGGCGGCGCGCCTCGTGGGCTGTGGGAGACGGCGCCTC
>JAAZBQ010000868.1 GCA_012513725.1 Chloroflexota bacterium | reverse complement strand
GTGCCCAGGACCCACTCGCCCACCGCAACCCCCTGCGGCGCGTACGAGCCGACCATCACCAGGTCCGCCTCGCGAACGGCGCCGGCGAACCGATCCCGGAGCTCATCCAGCGAGGTGTACAGGGCCGTATGTCCGTAGGGCGGGTTGGGCAGGTCCCGGTGCGCGGCGTACCAGGGCACATCCCGCTCCAGGAACAGCACGTCGTGGCCGCGAGAAGCGAGCGCACGGACCAGGGCCCGGTAGATGGTGGCGTGGCCGTTGCCCCACGAGGAGGTGATGGCCAACCCCAGGATCACCACGCGCAGGGGGGCGCCGGTCATCGGCGGGACACCTCGGCCGCGCGGACCCCCAGCAGGTCCTCGCACTGGGCCGCCCGGCGCGCGTAGGTGTGCTCGGCGAGCGCCCGACGCCGCGCCGCCTGCCCTATCTCCCGGGCGCGCGCCGGGGTCAGACCGGCGAGGTGGGCGGCAACCTCCGCGCCGTCGCGGGCCACCAGGATCTCCTCCCCGGGCGCCAGGAACTCCTCGACGCCCTCCCAGGCGTCGGTGATCAGGCACGCCCCGGCGCCCGCCGCTTCGAACACCCGGGTGGCCGGCGAATAGCCGTAGCGGGCCATGCTCTCCCGGCAGATGTTCATCACCGCCGTGAGGCTGCAGTTGAACGCGTTGTGATCGCGGGTGTAGACGTGGCCGACGAGGCGAACGTTCGGCGGCAGAGCCCTGGTCTCCCAACCCGCCCCCCCGATGAGAAAGCGCCGGTCGGGCATGGCCTCGGCGGCGGCGAGAAAGAAGGACTCTACCCGGGCCTCGCGGTCGGGCAGCCGGTTGCCGAGAAAGCCCAGATCTCCGGCAAAGCGCGCCTCGGGGGCCACCGGGTGATGGGTATCGGGATCGTGGGCGTTGTAGATCGGGACGCAGCGCCGGGCGCCATAGGCGGTATAGCCCTCCACCACCGGCCGACCGCCTCCGTAGGTCAGGATCAGGTCGTAGCGGGGGACGAGGGGGCGGAAAGGGTCTGCCGGATCGCCGGCCAGGCGTTCCAGGGTTGCCGGGGCGTCGACGTCCCAAAAGATCACCTGCGCCCCCGGCCGGCGGACCTCCAGGACGCCCTCTTCCAGGAGCGCATCGTGGACGCCGACGCCGCTAGCCTTGATCAACACGTCCGCGTCGCGGGCTTTTTCGAGCGCCCGGCGGACGGGATCCTCGCCCTCGGCCGAGTACACCACCACCCGCGCCCAGGCGGGGTCGGGGATATCGCGGTGCTGCTGCCGCTCGTAGGCGTCCGGCTCGTAAAAGGTGACCGCGTGGCCCCGCGCATGCAGAGCGCGGATGATGCCCCGATAGTACGTCGCGGCGCCGTTCCAATACGCCGAGACCAGGCTGCTCCCGAAAAAGGCGATCCGCAACCCTCTAGCCATCAGCAGCCTCCTCGGCGACTTGGTTCACGGCGGCGTCGGCCGGGATCGGCGGGGCGGCGGCGTCCAGGCCGAGTTCCCCGCAAGTGGCCAGCAGCTCGTCAACCCGGTGGGCGCACGTGTGGCGGGCCAGGATCGTCTCCCGCCCCGCACGGGCCAGGGCCTCGGCCGCCGGGCGGTCGGCGAGGAGGTGCGCCAGGTGCTCCTGCATCTCGCGCCCGTCGCGCGCCACGAGGTAGTCGGTCCCCGGCCGGAACAGGCCCTCGGCGTCTCGCCACGGCGCCGACACCAGGGGAATGCCGCAGGCCAGGGCCTCGAACACCCGGATGGTGGGGATGCCCGGGAGGCGCTCGACGTAGGGCCGCCGGGGCACGTGGACCGTCAGGGCAAAGCGCGCCAGGACGTGGGGCACCCGGTAGTTCGGCAGCCAGCCGGTGTATTCGATGCCGCTCTCCCGCAGCGCGCGCAGCGCCTCCGGTGGGTAGCGGACCCCATGCACCCGCGCCCGGAGGCCGAGCGCCCGCACCGGCTCGAACAGGTACTCGTTCAGCTCCCGGGTGCGCTCGTCGTCGCCCCAGTTGCCGATCCACACCACGTCGCCCTCCCGCTCGATGCAGGGCAGGGGCCGGAACAGGCGCACGTCGGCGGCCTCGTGCCAGGTCCACGCCCGGCGGGCCCAGCGTTGCGCCAGGTAGAGGTCGCGCACCACCCGTCCAAAGGCGAGGACACCGTCATAGCCCGAGAGGTCATAGTCGGCCATCTGCTGCGGCGCCGTCACCGAGCGGTGGTGGGTGTCGTGAAAGAGGAGCCCGTATCCCCCCGCCCGGCGGTGGTGGGCGCCGATGCGATGCACGAGCCGGGGCGAGTTCCACTCGTGGACGATCACCAGGTCGGCGCCGGCCAGCGCCCGCCGCAGGTCGAGGGTCTCCTCGTCATAGGCGGTGGAGCGCAGGGTGGGAAAGGCGCGGCGGAACTCGCGCAGGGGCCGCTGGCCGTGCGCGGCCACGAGGTGCCGCAGGCTCCAGCCGTCGCGGGGCTCGTACACGTCCACCCGGTGCCCCCGCGCCTGGAGCTCGCGCACGATGCCCCGCAACAAGTGGGCGTTCCCGTGGTTCCAGTCGGAGACCAGGGAATGGTAGAACATCACGATGCGCATGATCGAGCCCCTACCCCATCAGGAGCGATTCGGCGCCGTCGATCCAGATCTCCGTGCCGCTGATGTGGCTCGACGCGTCGGAGGCCAAAAAGCAGACCAGGTCGGCGACCTGCTCGGCCTCCCCCGGCCTGCCCTCTGTCAGCGGGATCTTGCCCTCCGGGTACTCGGCCTCCGGCCCCACGTCCTCGGGGCCGCGACGCTCGGTGGATTCGTCGATCTGGGAGACGATGGCCCCCGGGCAGATGACGTTCACCCGCACCTTGCTCTCAGCGAGCTCCAGGGCGATCATCTTGGCAAAGGCGACCTGGCCCGCCTTGGAGGACGAGTACGCCGAGGCGCCGACGTTGGAAAAGATCCGCGTGCCGTTCACCGACGAGGTGATGATCACCGAGCCGCCCTGCTTTTTCAGGTACGGCACCGCGTACTTGACCGTGAGGAACGTGCCCTT
>JAAZBQ010000867.1 GCA_012513725.1 Chloroflexota bacterium | reverse complement strand
GCCAGGGCGTCCAGGCAGGCGGCCAGTTCCTCCGGAGGCTCATCGACGGCTACACACACCGCCCGCCACTGAGCCACCATCCGGTCATCCTCCACGAGCGGGCGGCCGCAGTGCAGGCGCTCGGCCAGGGCCCGCCAATCCTCCCGCCGCAGGAGAGCGTGGAGGCGTCGGGTCTGCCAGCCCGTCAGGCGCGCCTCCCAGCGCGCCCGCACGTCGTCGCGGACGGCGGAGAAAGCCTCGGCGGCCTCCAGCGGCCGGCGCAAGAGGGCGTCGAGCACCTTGCCCAGGTCGCGCTCGCCGAGGGTGGCAAAGAGCGGGGTCATCTCTGGCCGCTCCGCCGCAGCGGCCAGCGCCTCCTCGGCGGCCTCTCCGAACAGGACGCCCATGCGCCCCTCGTCCAGGACCTCAAAGCGGGGATCGATGCCCGCCTCCAGGGGCTGTGCCCGGAGGATCTCGCTGCACAGGCTGTGGATCGTGCCGATGCGCGCCGTATCGAGCGCCGCATAGTGGCCCTGCCAGCGGGCGCGGTCCTCGGCGCCGGCGCCGGTGCCCAGGGTGTACGTGCGGATGGCCTCGCGCACGCGGTTGCGCATCTCGTTCGCCGCCTTGCGGGTAAAGGTGACGGCCACGATGGTGCGCAGCCCCACGCCGTCGGCCAGGAGCGACAGGTACCGCGCCACCAGGGTGCGGGTCTTGCCTGTGCCGGCTCCGGCGGTCACCACCACATCGCCATCGGTGCGGGCCAGGATCGCCCGCTGCTCGGCGTTCGGCGACATGGCCTCGACGATCGGATGGAGCCCATTGGTCGGTGTAGTCACGGTGTTGCTCCCTCTCCGTCTGCCCCCTGTATGGGCGCTACCCCCTCCGGGCGCGATAGTGCCAGCAAAAGGGCTCCGCGGCGCAGTAGGGCGGGCACCCTTCAGCGGGCGGGCGCGGGGGAAAGCGCCCGGCGACGACCTCCGCCGCTACCTCGGCGGCCACCCGCGCCGCGCGCTCCATGGCCGCCTCGGCTCCCCCGTCGCAGCGCGCCAGGCGGGCGGGGCTGGGCTTGGCGGCGGGGACGTGCCAGTAGAAGCCATCGACCGGCTCGCCCAGGCCCAGGGCGTCGCGGGCAGCCAGGGCATACAGCGGGAGTTGCAGCTTGTCGCCGCGCTCCAGCGCCGCGCGGGTGAATGCCGTGGGCCCGGCCGTCTTGTAGTCGATGACGCGCAGCCGCCCGTCCGCTGAGACATCCACCCGGTCGATCAGGCCGTGCACCCGGAGGCATACCCCATCCACCTCCAGGCATAGCTCATGCGGGGCAAAGAACCGCGCCTCGAACGCCAGGGGCCGGAAGCCGTCGGCCATCTCGGCGAGGGCGACGATCGTGCGGCGCACGTTCTCCTCGATCTCGATGCGAGTGTGGAGCCACCACGGCGTCTCGCGAAAGCCCTCCACCTGCGGGGCGGCGTCCAGCACCCTGCGGGCGACCTCCGGCAGACCGGCCAGGAGGGCGTCGCCCGCGTCGCCATCGGCGTCATCGCCGCCCGCGCGGTAGACCTCCTCCAGGATGCGGTGATACAGGTTGCCCAGCTGCCGCGCGTCGGGCCCCTCGGCCGGTTCGGGGCGGGGCTCCAGCCCCAGGACGCTGCCAACCCAGAAGGAGAGCGGGCACGTGCGATAGGCCTCCAGGCGGCTGGCGCTCCAGGCCTTCTCCGGGGCGTAGCGCCTGGCCAGCGCGGCAGCCGCCCCGGTCAGGTCGCCGTCGAACG
>JAAZBQ010000141.1 GCA_012513725.1 Chloroflexota bacterium | reverse complement strand
TCGCCTCTGGCGACGTGCTCTTTGTACACGACGCAAAGCGGCAGCCGGGCTGCCGCAGTCCACAGAAGAGCCGCCAATCCATTCGCCTCGGGACAACTCTGACGCGCACCCGCGTTGCAGGAGGAGCGGGCGGGCCTCGTCACAGCAAACGGCTGCGCACCCTTGAGGATGCGCAGCCGTTCGTGTCGTGCGGTCTTGCCCGAGGCAGACTCGGGACTGCCCGAGGCGAACTCGGGACGGCGATCTAGGAGGCGGGTGCCACCAGACCGAGTAGCGGCTCGAGGCCGGCCAGGGTGCCCGTCCACGAGGATTCGGGAAGGGCCTCATCCTGGAACTCGATGGTAAAGCCCACCTGGCCCTGGTTCAGGCTACCCAAGGCGTCCTGCAACGCGCCCATGTCGGCCATCTTGAGTGAGGCCATCAGGGTGTTGACCGGATCCTGCATGAGCCCACCCGCAGGGATGGTGCCCTGGTAGTCACCGACCAGCAGATCGACGGCCAGCGCCACGAGGTTGTCGCGGGATTGCTCGTCCCAGGCCACCATGGCCCGCTCCCCGTTCACCGTCACCGCGAGGCCATCCGGCCCGACGCGCACAGCCAGGCTGTCGATGCTGCCGTACGGGCCGACCTGCTGGCGGATGATGTCGGTGATCTCGAGGCCCGTGAGGCCCTCGACAAAGTCCAGGGGCAGCGTGGTGCCCAGGATGGCGATGTCACCCGTGGAACGGCTGACCTTGATGTTCGAAGTGGCGGCAAAGGTGCTGCGCGACGGGGACAGCTGGTAGGACAGGAGCGACAGGTCCGGCGGTGCCGCACCATCCGCGCCCAGCGACACGGCCACGTCGGCCATGCCCAGCGACTCGGAGATCATTCCCCAGTCCATCGCCTCGCCCATAAAGGCGCCCATCGCCGTGTTCAGGAAGCCACTGTCCATCTGCACGGTGGGCATCACCTTCCCGCCGATGACGGGGGTCAGCCTGCCGGTTTGGCCGCTCCAGGAGATGGCCACGGGGCCCAACCGCTCCTGGTACTGGGCGATCACCGGCTCAAAGCCCGTGCGCACCGCAAAGCCCTCGATGGATAGGCTGTCGCCCACCAGGTTCACCGCCAGCGGACGGCCCAAGGCCAGGTGCGGACGGGATTCCTGCGGGGTGTCGGCGACAAAGGCGGTGAGGTTGATCTGGCTATCCATCAGCCAGCCAGTCGCCACATCCACCACGCTGCTCGCCTCGGGCGGGAGGCCGGCCCCGGTTAGCTTGGTGTAGATCTCCGGCAGGTTCTCTACCTGCGCGGGGTCCCAGGCTACGGTAGCCAGCTCCATGCCGTTGGCGATCAGGCTCATGCCACCGGCAGTCAGCCTGGCATCCACTTGGCTCATCCCCAGGCTCTCGAGGATGCTGACATCCACCATCGGTAGGGCCACGCCCAGCTGGGCGGGATCCATACCGCCGACGGAGAGCAGCCGGCCGTCCGGCGACATGGTAACGCCGACATCCACCATCGTGGCGGAATCGACGGTCACCGCCGGGGCGGCGCCCATGCGGCCCTCAAAGCTCATGGGAAGAGCGGCGCCGGTCGCCGGGAACTGGATGCCCACGGCGACGTACGTGCGGTTCAGCCCGCCGATGAGCGTCTCCAGCTCCGGCACAAAGCCGGCCACCAGGTCGAGCACGTCATCCGAGAGGGTGACGGCCGTCACCGGCTGGTTGTTCACCAGCACGTTGTGCAGGTCGCCCTCCTTGATCAGGGCCAGGGTCTGCACGTTGTTGTCCACGGCCATCTGGACGAGCGCGGGATCCAGCTTGGGCACCTGCATCTGCAGGCCCAGGGTCCTGGCTACCGACTCAAAGGTCGTGGAGTCCAGGCCGAGGTCGAGCCCGCCGAGGGATGGAATGGACCACCCTCCCTGCTCATCGACGACCAGCTTGACCTCATACGGTTGGACGCCGGGTATGGGCTCGGCGGCCAGCACCGTCCCCGCGCTCAGTAGGAACAGAGCGACGGCTATGAGGCCAAGCACTGCGATCTTGCGGTTGCTTAGCATCGGACAGTCCTCCCTTGTTGGCAAGACGCCTTTGTCTTGCGCTTCAGCCATGATGCCTATCGAACGGACCGGTTGTGTGCTATCGCCTGCAGGCTATCGAGGGATCGCGTGATTCTGGTCGATGGCACCTCCGTTTCGTGGTAGCCCCATGGCACGGGTGGGCCAATGGACGGATAAACGCCGTAACACACACTCGGGGCAGGAATGCGCCCTGGCACCCGATTGTGACGCGTTGAGCACGCGCTGACCCCGGGGCCGACGACGGCGGGGTACGCGTGGGCCGAGCAGGCTATCGCTCGGCCGGGCTGTTCGGTTGGCAGATGCAATGGGCGACTATAGAACACCAGTCGGCGGACTGGCGCGCCATGTGGGCGGCGCAGAACTCCGGCGGTATCGACGAGAGGCAACAACACGTACGCGGCCATACCGGCCCAAGGCCTGGATTGGGCGTCCAGGCAGCGGGGCGAGCCCCCGTTTGGGCTGCGACAGCCACATGCTCGACACAGCACCTGGCGCAAGCACTGTGCAGATGGCTACTTTCAGCCCATTATAGCACACAAATGGTTCGTGTGCACTCATATTTGCAGTATGAACGATTGTGCGGGCCACGTCAAGCGACCAAAAGGCCTATATTTGCGCCTGCGCCCGGCGTTGCCCCCACTCCCCATCACACCACATAGTAGGCGACTTGGCGGCCATCCAGGGGCCGACAGCCGGCGGCCGTGTAGACGACGTCCTCCTCAATCGACAGCGTCACTTCCTGGCCGCCCCACTCCGGCACCGCGTCGGCTACCGCCAGTTCCATGGTGTAGGCCGTGTCGCATTCCAGCCGCACGTCGCCGCGGCCCGGGCAGCGCTCCTGCTCCCAGGGCAGCCCGATCAGGGGGCCGGGCTCGTGGAGCAGGTGCCCGAGGGAGTGCGAGTACACCCGGGGGTTGGGTAGCCCCTCTTCTCGGGCGCGGGTCAGGATGCGCTGGAGGAGCTCGTTGCCGGTGAGGCCCTGCTCAAAGGAGGCCATGTATATGTCCTGCAGGCGATTGCCCTCCGCCAGGAGCCGGCGGAGGCCCTCCGGGGCGTCGGTCTCCCCCGGGCGCCGCACATAGGCCCACTGCTGATGGTCGGAGATGAGCCCCAGGTAGCGGATCCCTACGTCCGAGTGGATGGCGTCGCCCGGGCGGATGACGCGGTCTTCGGCCCCGTAGCGCGCCCGGTTCTCCGGCCCGCGCACGATGTTGAAAAAGGGCTTGAACGACACCTCCAGCCCCCGGTCGGCGGCCGCCTGCCAATAGTGCCATTCCAGGTCGTCGGTGGTGGTATAGCCGGGCACGATGGCGCGGGGGCTGTAGCACTCGGCCAGGAGGGCGTGGGCCAGCCGGGTAACATGCTCGTACCAGCCGATCTCCCGCTCCGTCAGGGTCATCAGCCAGCGGGTGGCCAGGGGCTCGGCCGATACCAGCCGCTCCGTATAGTCCGGAGGCAGCGCCTGCACCAGTTGGGTATACAGGTTGTGGGTGAGCCCCCCGGCTGCCCATTGCACGCTGCCGATGTTGATGCCGATCCGCGCCGGATCTCGCCCGGCCACTACCTGGGCCAGGAGCGCCCACTGCTCGTCCTCACCGCGGCCGGTCCACGGCTCAGCGAACAGCCCCTGGGTGCGGGTCATCGACAGGTTCAGGCGCTCCACCGTGCCGTCCCCCGGCCGCCGATACAAGACCAACATCTGGAGGATCGGGCACCAGGTGTTCAGCGGCAGCATCGTGCGGAACACCGGGTCCAGGTCATCCTCCTGGCAGAGGATGAGCCACATGTCGATCTCCGCCTCGGCCATGGCGACCGGCAGCAGGGTGTCCAGGCGCTCCTCGAGGACGCGGCGCGTGACGGCGTCGCGCTCGCGCATGCTCAGAACCTGCGGCATGGTGGGCTCCATTCCGTGGGAGAGGGTTGGACGCATGGCACCTCCTGATCGATCGCTTCACGTGGCGGCGTACGCCGCGGCGGACTATTGGGCAACCGGGCACGGCGGCCTTGGGTCTCGAGATGCGGGGCACCACGCCGCATCTACCCAGCGCCTAAAGGCGCAGCCCGTACGCCCGGTTGCGCACGGGCCCCTGAACGAGGCCGGCCCACTCGACGGTAGGGCGCTCGTCGAGCAGGCGAAAGCCCATCTTTTCGTACAGGTGGCAGGCGGCGGCGTTCCGGTCCGTGGTGCGCAGGTGCACCCCGACCGCGCCCCGCTCCCGGAGCCCCTCGATGTAGGCCTCCAAGAGCGAGCGGCCCAGCCCGTGGCCCCGCCAGCCCTCCGCGACGTTCACGTGCAGGTGCGCCGGGTAGCGGGCCAGATCCACCCGCGGGCTCTCTCCCCGCAGCGCGCCCACTGCCTCGCGCCAGAGAAAGCGCCACGTCTTGCGCCCCAGCCGGTACCGGCCGGTCAGCATGCGCCCCGCCACCCCTGGCAGCACCCGCCAGAGCCAGCGGGCGCGCATGGCCCGGGTGTCCACGGCGCCCACCACAAACCCCACCACCTCTCCGTCGCCCTCGGCGACCCAGGCGGCGTCGTGTTCCTGTTCGACATAGTAGCGGTACAGGAGGTCACAGAACAGCCGGCGGTCGTCGTGGAACGCCTCCACCGGGGCGCCAAAGAACGCCGTATCCGCGCCGATGGCCAGCACCGCGGCGCGGTCGTCCGGGCGGTAGGGCCGCACGGTGGCGGCCGGCCGCGTATGGAGCCCTGGCGCGTCGGCGGACATGGCGTTCGGCCTACCCGCGGCCGATGTACGGCTGCTCGATGGGCAGGACGGTGGCCTCCAGCAGGTTGACCCCCGGCGGGAGGGTGGCCATCAGCAACGCTACCCGGGCGACCTCCTCGACGGTCATCATCGGCTCGGGTCCCTCGTCGCGACCCGAGTGGGTGCGCAGGTCGGTGCGGCGCTCGACGAGGGTGTTCCCCGGCTGGATGCAGCTCGCCGCGATGCCGAACTCCCGTCCGTCGAGCGCCGTGCATTGGGTGAGGCCCCAGATGCCGAACTTGCTCGACGTGTAGGGAGACGAGTGCATCCGGGCCCGGTGGGCCGAGATGCTGCCAACGTTGATGATCCGCCCGCCGCCGGCGTCCTTCATGATCCGAAAGGCCTCCCGGGTACACAAAAAGGGCCCGGTCAGGTTGGTGTCCAACACGCGGCGCCAGGTCTCCAGGGAGAGGGTATCGATCCGGCCGCCCTCAAAGGCGCCGGGGCTGTTCACCAGGACGTCGAGTCGGTTGTAGCGCCGCACCACCTCGGCGAACAGCGCCTGCACCTGGGCCTCGACCGTGACGTCGGCGACGACCGACACGGCGGTGCCATTCTCGCCGCAGATCTCATCGACGGCCGCAGCCAGCCGCTCGGCGTTCCGCGAGGCCAGCACCACGGTGCAGCCCTCGCCGGCCAGGGCCTTGGCGATGCTCTTGCCGATGCCGCTTCCTCCCCCGGTGATCAGCGCTACCTTGTCGTCGAGTGTACCCACGGATGCTCCTCCATGTTGTGGATGCGGTTACCGCGCCATCATACACGCAACGGCCCGCCGCGTCATCCGCCCCGTTCCAATGTGGACAGGGGCGGGCGAGGGCGTACAATGAAGCCGACTCGCGCGGCGGGCAGCGCCGCCATCGGACGCAGGGGAGGGACGCAATGGCCGGAAACATACCCCGCCGCACGCTGGGCGGCACGGGCCTGGAGGTGTCGGTGCTCGGCCTGGGGGGCTTTCACCAGGTGGAGATCGGCGTGGACCACGTGGCGGCCCTGGTGGACGAGTACACTGCCGGCGGCGGCAACTATATCGAGACGGCTCGCTCCTATGGTGGGGGATCGTCGGAGGAAAAGCTGGGTCGCGTCCTCGAGGGGCGCCGCGATGAGGTGGTCCTGGTCACCAAGTCGGGCAAGCGCGACGCCGAGGGCGCTTGGGCGGAGCTGAACGCCTCCCTCGAGGCGCTGCGCACCGACCACGTCGACATCTGGATCCACCACGGGGTGAACACCGAAGAGGAGGTCGACGCCATCGCCGGGCCGGGCGGCGCGCT
>JAAZBQ010000866.1 GCA_012513725.1 Chloroflexota bacterium | reverse complement strand
TCGAGGAGAACCGCATCGATGACCAACACACTGGCCGTCCAGGTTCCCGATCGACCTGCCTCGCCGGAGGAATACGCCGCCCTCCAGGCCGCCAACGCGCGAACGCCGGAGGGCGGCGCGGCCATGATGGTCCTGGCGCTGCTCGTCTACGCGGAGGACGCTGCCCTCGGTCGCGCCTGTCTGGCGCAGGCCGTCGCGCCGGCCCGCCTGCAGCCGGGCCCAGATGGCTACGCAGGGCAGGAACTGCGGCGGCGCGACATGTCGCTCCTGGCCTCGCAGATGCAGCGGCACCCCCACCTGGCCCGCGCCTATGTGCTCGGGGCCACGCCCGAGAACGGCTACTCGCTGCCAGAGGGGGAGATGACGCTGCACGCATCGCGGAACCCCTACAGCGGCAGCGAAGAGTCGGGCAGGGTCAAGGTGTTCATCTCCACCGCCGGGGCCGATAGTCCCCGTCCGGTGACGCTGACCCGTGATGACCCGCAGGGCCTGTGGCGCGCCCATGAGTGGAGCAGCCTGCTGAGCGGCGTGCGCGCGCCCATCTCTGGGGCCTAGCCGAACCGCCCGGCGTCATGTCCACCGGTCCTCTGAGGGATCGGTGATGGCGGAGAAGCGCAGAATGGTTGCCGGCCGCCGGAGGGGGACATAGAATGAGCCCGTCGGATGTCTCCGACGGGCTCATGGCTGGTACCGCATGGGGGATTCGAACCCCCGATCTCCGCCTTGAGAGGGCGGTGTCCTAGGCCACTAGACGAATGCGGCACGCTTTGCCGGACAATTCCCCCAGCACTTGGGCTATTATAGCCGGCGATGCGCCGGTGTCAAATCGCGCAGGAGTAGTACCCGATGATATCCGAGCTGACCGTCTCTACGGGCAACCGCACTGAGCTGATCGACATCACCGGCTTGATCCAGGACGTCGTCCGAGAGAGCGAGGTCTCCTCGGGGCTCTGCTACGTGTTTGTGCCCCACACCACCGCCGGCCTCACGCTGAACGAGAACTGGGACCCGGCCGTGCGCGACGACGCCATCCGCACGTTCGATGAACTGGTGCCCCAGAGCCCGGCCTTTCGCCACGCCGAGGGGAACTCGAGCGCCCACATCAAGGCGATGCTGTTGGGCTTTTCGGCCGTGATCCCCATCGAATCGGGCAACCTGATGACCGGCACCTGGCAAGGCGTGTTCCTGGGCGAGTTCGACGGCCCCCGCCGGCGCAAGGTGATCGTCAAGATCGTGGCCGACTAGCCACCAACCCCGTCGGCACGACCTCGGCCCCGCTGCCCTAGTAATAGTGCGTGTAGAGGGTCGTCTCCCACAGCGCCCGATAGTCGGCGTGGCGGCTGCCCAGGCAGACCCCATCCAGGGGGCAGCGCCCGGGGCAGTCGTAGGCGATCCCCTGCAGCAGCGAGCAAGCCTCCATCCGCCAGCAGGCGTTGTCGCCGCAGATCGGGTCATGATCATAGTGGCAGCAGTTGCGGCCGATCATCCACAGGATGTTGTCTACGTCGAACACCTGCTGCCCCGATGCCGCCACCAGCCGGTCGCAGGCCTCGCGCACGGCCTCACGCACGGCGTTGTCGACCTCGGCGCTCACCACCTCCCGGTTCCTCAGGCGACGGGCCAGGGCGGGATCCTGCACCTCCACCATCCCGCTGCGCAGGGCGATGCGCATGATGTGATAGTCGATGGCCACCTTGAGGCGCTCGAGGTCCTCGACCTGCCACGCGCCAGAGCGCACCGCGAACATCACCAGGAGGAACGACTTTTTCGCCACGGGATCGCTGTACGCTTGACAGGCTGCCAGGCGGGCGAGGATCCCCTGGGGTCCCTCCAGCCGGTGTTCGGCGGCCTCGTACAGGCGCATCACATCACCGCCGTA
>JAAZBQ010000865.1 GCA_012513725.1 Chloroflexota bacterium | reverse complement strand
GACGACGCGTTCTGCGCCCTGCGCACCGAGGGCCTGAGCGTGTACTATGGCGGCTTTCGCGCCATCAAGGGGATCAACCTGGAGGTGCCCCGCCAGCGGATCACGGCCCTGATCGGGCCCTCGGGTTCGGGCAAGAGCACGCTGCTGCGGGCCATGAACCGGATGAACGACCTGATCCCGGGGAGCCGCATGGAGGGGCGGGTTCTGTTCGGCGGGGTGGATATCTACGATCCAGAGGTGGATCCGGTGGAGGTGCGACGGCGCATCGGGATGGTGTTCCAGCGGCCGAACCCATTTCCCAAGTCGATCCGCGAGAACATTGCCTGGGGAGCGCGGATCAACGGCTTCCGGGGCGACGTAGAGGACCTAGTCGAGTGGTCGCTGCGCCAGGCCGCCCTGTGGGACGAGGTGAAGGACAAGCTGCACCAGAGCGCCCTGGCCCTCTCGGGCGGCCAGCAGCAACGGCTGTGCATCGCCCGGGCCATCGCCATCCGCCCGGAGATCATCCTGATGGACGAGCCGGCCTCGGCCCTCGACCCGGTCGCCACCCTCAAGATCGAGGATCTCATGCGCGCACTGGTCAACGACTATACCATCGTCATCGTCACCCACAACATGCAACAGGCGGCGCGGGTGTCGGACTATGCCGCGTTCATGATGATGGACGACGACCGGGCCGGCTACCTGGTGGAAGACGGGCCCACGGAGACGCTGTTCACCACCCCCAGCGACAAGCGGACGGAGGACTATATCACCGGCAGGTTCGGGTAGCCCAGGCTGCGGATGTGGGGGTCGCCTCCACACATCCGCAGCCTGGTCGGCCGGGTCGGTTCACACGAGCGTGCTCACCGTCGGGCGGGCTCCCGCGGGATCCCGCCTCGCCGTGCAGTGGCGCAGCCATAGCGCCAGACCTAGCGTCGCGGCGCTCAGCAGCGCCACCCAAGCCTCCTGCGCCGCGATGCCCACCAGCCCGGCAGCCCGAAGTATGTCGCCGCAGTTCATGGCGCCGTGCAGGACCACCGCGACGGCGAGGTACCGCCAGGGACGGCCGGCGGCATAGCCATAGCCCGCCACTGCGGCGGCGCCAGTGTGAAACGCGACCGCGAGTAGACGCTCGACGATGACCACTGCGGGGGGCATTCCCTGCGTACGCGCCACGGCCCACGTCCATCCTGGGCCGGATAGGGCGCTGATCACCCAGAAGGCTTCCATCGCCCCGTATCCAGCGCCCACGGCTGCGCCTACCACCAGGCCCGCCAGCGGTCGGCGCGTGCTCCGCACCCCCCGGAGGGCCGCGATGGCGGCCAGAAGCTTGACGCCTTCCTGCACCGGCCCCGCAACGAACACGAGGGGTACTGCGATCGAGAGGAGATAGCCCTCGGCGGCGGAAGCGCCGAACAGCCGACTCCACACCCAGTGCAGCGCCAACTCGATCGGCGCCTGCACCCAGGCTAGGCTGAGGGGGAACAGGATGGCTCCCGCGGCCACGGCAGCCCAGGTCTGCCAGCGCCTCAGGCGACCACTGATCAGCGCCGCCAGCGACGGCGTCATGCACGCCAACGCAGCGAGCGCCGAGCGCCACTCCGGCGAGCCAACAAAACTCAGCGGGTTCAGTGGGTCACTCACTGTGGATCCTCCTCACTCTCCTGCGAGCGGCACAGCGTCTTCGCGCCGCCTGTCGCATGCCACAGGATAGCAGGCAAGGGGTGTGATGCGCATCATACGCGCGGTACGATCAGGGGATGATTCGGCGGACAGGCAACGCGCCAGTAGCAGGCGATCGACCGGCGGGCGGACCGGGGTAGGCGCCGCCGCGTATCAGGAGAGGATCCCGAGGCCTCTGGCGCGCGCGACGGCCTCACGCCGACTCTTGACGGCGAGCTTGCCGTAGATGCTGGCCGTGTGCGACTTGACGGTCGAGACCGTGATGACCAGCCGCCCCGCAATCTCCTGGTTCGTGAGGCCCCTGGCGAGGAGGTCCAGCACCTCCTGCTCTCGCGTGCTCAGGGGCTCTGCCAAAGTCGTTCCTGCCCGCGGCCGGCCAGGTCCCTCAGACCCGCGCATGGCGGCCAGGATGCACGCCACCTGTGCAGGTGATGCCCGCCGCGCCTGGGCGAGAAGGGCCGCCATCGGCACACCCTCGTCGGCGAACACCCGAACGCGGCCCTCCGGCTCGGCCAGGGCCAGCGCCCGCTCGATGTCTTCCACGGCCCCAACGAGGTCGCCGGCCAACCGCCGGGCAAGCGCAGTGAGCGCCAGAGTCTCGACCAGGCGGCCGGTGCGCCCCGTGCGAGCAGAGGTCGCCTCGAGTGTCCCCAGGAGAGCCCGAGCTTTGGCGTGCCGTCCCAGGGAAAGGAGCACCCTGGCGCACGCGACCTCCTCCGCCTCCTGCATCAGGGCCGGCACGGGCGCGGCCCTGGCTTGCCACCCGAGCGCCCAGCGCTCCGCGAGATCCGTCCTTCCCTGGGAGAGCCAGAGTCGCACGCGCGCGACCTCCACCTGCGAGCGAATGCGCGGCGGCTGGCTCGTCGCCCGAACCAGGCGCTCGGCGGTCGCCAGGGCCGCCTCTGCCCCGGCGAGGTCACCATCGGCCCGCAAGGCCTCGGCAAGGGAGGCATACGTGCCGGGCATAGCCTGGGTCTCGCTCCAGGCCTCGTCGTGGGCCACGCCGTCGCGAAGGACACGGAGGGCCTCATCGCGTTCGCCGCGCTCCCATAGGATCTCGCCCAGGGCCGCGCACAGCCGGCCGTGCCACCAATGGCCCGCGCTGCGCTCTCCGGCCAACCGCAGGGCGAGACGGCAGGCTTCCTCGGCGCGGCGCAGGGCCCCCCGCTCCCGGTACAGCATGGCCAGCGCGCGGAGCGGATAGATGGTCAGGCCGGCCTCGCCGTGGCGCTCCGCGGTACGCATCTCCTCGAGCCAGGCCTCCTCGGCCGCCGCGAGATCGCCCCGGTCAAAGCAGGCGTCGCCGACCATGTGGGCCGCGGCCACCCGGAAGAGGTGGCCGTCCTGGGGCAGGTGCCGCAGGGCCAGTGCGCCCTGGGCCAGCGTCGTGTCCGGATCGCCCTGCTGATAGGCCCGCCGCGCACGCACGGCAGCGGCGCCACCCGCCACGCGGTCGCCCGCGGGCGTGCCGGGCGATTCGTGGGCGACCGCATCGGCTGCCCCGAGCCAGCGCTCCACCTCACTCCCTCTGCCAAGCCAGACGAGGCACCAGCCACAACAGACGCACAGCCACCCACGGCGCCGGGCGACCTCCCAGGGCAGAGACTCCACCCAGGCGACCAAGGTCGCGTACTCGCCCCAGGTCAGCACGGATTCGGCCTGCCCTTCGATGAGGCGCACTGCCCGTTGTATGTCGCCGGCCGCCAGGGCGTGGTGCACGGCCTCGTGCGCCAGCCCGTTCCGCTCGTACCAGTCGGACGCCCGCCCGTGCAGGGTAACCGCCAGCCCCGGCTCCAGCTCGTCGAGGCGAGCGCGCAACAGGTCCGCGAACAGGTGATGATAGCGATACCAGCGCCGCCCGTCGTCCAGTGGCGTCACAAACAGGTTGGCCCGATCGAGGTACTCAAGCGTGGCCTGGCCCCCTGTCTGGCCGACGACCGCCTCGCACAGGGGGCCGCTGAGCCGCTCGAGCACCGCCGTCCGCATCAGGAACGCCTGGATCTCCGCTGGCTGCCTGGAGAGTACCTCATCCACCATATAGTCCGCGATGTGCCGGCTGCTCCCAGAGAACGAGGCGATCGCCTCGCCCAGGTCCTCCCGCGGCCGCCCCTGCAAGGATAGGGCGGCCATCTGCAGCCCCGCAGCCCAGCCTTCGGCGCGCGCGTCCAGCGTAGCCACCGCGTCCGGAGACAGGTCGAAGCGCGTGACTGAGGCTACCAAGGCAGCCGTCTCCTGCGGGGTGAAGCGGAGGTCGCTGCTGCGGATCTCGATCAGTTGCCCGCGGGCGCGCAGCCGCGCCAGGGGCAGCGGGGGATCGGCGCGCGCGGCGACGACCAAGTGCAT
>JAAZBQ010000864.1 GCA_012513725.1 Chloroflexota bacterium | reverse complement strand
GCGTCCAGAAGCGGACGTTCGCGTCCAGAAGCGGGCATTCGCGTCCAGAAGCGGACGTTCGCGTCCAGAACTCGATGTTTGTAGCCAAAAGGGGCCGCCGACGGGCGGGGACTGGCGCCGGACGAGGGATCAGTTGCGCGCTGCCGCCTCGGGCACGGAGCGAAACAGGTTCCCCGCGGCGCCCTCGGGCACCACCACCCGCAGGGCGGAGGGCTCCACCCTCACCTCCAGCGGCGTGTGCTCGATGGGCTCCCCATCCAGCTGCACGGGCAGGGTGGTATCCGCGCGGATCTCTAGGTGGCGGGCCTGGTACACCTCGATCTTGGGATCGCCGACGTGGCGGCCGAGGAGGACGTTGCCGATGTGGCGGATGGCGTCCACCGTGTTGGCCCCCTTGAACACGTACACGTCCAGCAGGCCGTCGTCGAGGAGCGCTTGGGGCGCCACGCGAAAGGTGCCGGCATAGTTCTGGGCGTTGGAGACCAGCACCATCAGGGCCCGCTGGCGCACCGTGAGGTCGTCGATGGTCAGCGTCATCCGCGAGCCCCGCTGGCTAAAGGCCAGCCCCACCGTCGTGGCCACATAGCCGACGTTGCGCAGGTTGCGAGACGCCTCGGTGCGCGCCGGCTCCACCGTGCGGGCCACCTGGGCATCAAACCCCACGCCCAGGTGCAGGATAAAGTAGCGCTCGCCGACCCGCCCCAGGTCGATGGTGCGCACCTGGCCCTCCACGAGCACCCGGGCAGCGTCCTGCATCGCCGAGCGGGTGGTGGGGGTCCAGCGCGGGATCTGGAGGTTGCGGGCCAGGACGTTGCCCGTGCCCACCGGCAGCACGCCGAGGATGCAGTCGGAATGGACCAGGCCGTTGGCCACCTCGCTCAGCGTCCCGTCTCCGCCGGCGGCCACCGCCATGTCGTACCCCTCGGCGACGGCCTGTCGCGCGAGAGCCGTGGCGTCGCCGGGTCCGGCGGTGCGGCGACAGACGACGCTCCAGCCGTGGGCAGCCAGCAGGTCGGCGGCCTGCTGGAGATCGCGGGAAACTTCGCGTTGGCCGGCGGCAGGGTTGTGGATCAAGAGGGCTCTCATGGCCCCACTATACCCCCCGCCCCCCGCGATGTCTACTCTTGCCCGAGGATGAAGAGGGACAGGATGAACAGGATTTGGGGGAGGATTTACAGGATAGGAGGTGGCATTATCTGTACTTGTGCACAGTATAATCTATATGCACATACTACTTCCTATCCCGTCAATCCCTCCTCCAATCCTGTAAATCCTGTCCTTCTCCCCCTTGCGCTCGGGCACTGGAGGGCTAGAATGCGGCAGAGGAAGACGAGACGGGAGGAGCGGGGATGTTGCGAGTGGGACTCATCGGGTTGGGCGGCATCGGCAGGCACCACCTCATGCGCTACCGGCAGGCGCCCGAGGCCCAGGTGGTGGCCGTGGCCGACGTGCGCGCCGGCGACCTCCGCGCCGACGCGGATCTGGCGGCGCTCTTGGAGGCGCCTGCCGAGGACGTGCGCTGGTTCGACGACTACCAGGACCTGGTGACCTCGGGGGCGGTGGACGCCGTGGACATCTGCCTGCCCACCTACCTCCACCGTCCCGCGGCGGTGGCCGCCCTCGAGGCGGGCCTCCACACCCTGGTGGAAAAGCCGATGGCCCTCACGCTCGAGGACTGCGACGCCATGCTCGCCGCCGCCGAGGCCGCCGGCCGCGTCCTGATGGTGGCCCACTGCATCCGCTTCTGGCCCGAATACCAGTACCTGGCCGACCTGGTGCGCAGCGGCGACGCGGGCCGGCTCCTGTCGCTCCAGATGTCCCGCCAGGGCCAACGCCCCTCGGGGGCCTCGGCGGGGTGGATGGGCCAGGCGTCGCGTAGCGGCGGCGCGATCTATGACCTGCACATCCACGACATCGACTATTGCCAGTACCTCCTGGGCCTTCCCCAACGGCTGTACGCCCAGGGCGGGATGAGCCTCGGCGCCGAGGCCGGCTATGACTATGTCCTCGGCAACCTGGATTACGGCGACGACCGGCAGGTGAGCGCCACCGCCCACTGGGTCAGCGTGGGCTTGCCCTTTGCCGCGCGGTTTGAGGCCCGGCTGGAGGGGGCCTTTTTGCGCTTCGACTCCAGCCAGCATCCCGCGCTGACCGTCTACCGTGCCGAGGGGGACCCCGAGCACCCCGCGCTCCCCGGCCCCGACGCCTATGTGAACGAGATCCGCTACTTTGCCCAGCGGGCCCTCGACGGCCGGGCCCCCGAGCGCTGCCGGGCGCGCTCTACCCGGAACTCGGTGGCGCTGGTCATCGGCGAGATGGCCTCCCTCGACCGAGGCGGCCTGGTCGACGTCGCCGAGTGGACGGTGTAGGGGAAAGGATGAGGGAGGAGGGATGAAGGATGAGGTCAGTAGCGACCGCACCCTTTATCCTCTACGCTTCATCCCTCTCTTCTTCCGTTTCATCCGTCCATCCGTGGCATCCGTGGAACATTTCCTACAGCGCGGCGCAGGCCTCGGCGGCGAGCCAGAAGAGGCGCTCGCGAACGCTGGTGCGGTCCTGCCACTGGCGCGAATCCCACACCTCGCCGCTGACGTCGTCGCCCGAGTATAGGACCTGACCCAGCGCCACCCCGCGAAAGCGCGCCACGGCCAGGAACGCGGCGGCCTCCATCTCCACGGTGAGGCAGCCCTCCTCCCGACGCCGCGCCACCCGGTCCGGGGTCTCCCGGTAGAACGCGTCGGTGGTCCAGGTCTTGCCGGCCAGGTACTCTACCCCGTGGGCGCGGAGCACCCCCTCCAGCGCCGCGACCGGCCCGGGCTCGGCGACGACCTCCCGGGAGGGCGCCACATAGTGATACGAGGTGCCCTCGTCGCGCACCGCGCCGGTCACGATCACCGGGTGGCCCACGACGAGGTCCCGCCGCAAGACCCCCGCCCCGCCGCAGACGATGAACCGGTCGCAGCCCATGGCGATCAGCTCCTCGAGGATCCCAGCGGCAAGGGGCGCCCCCACCCCCGGGTGCGCGGCGACGAGCGACGTGTCCCCGACCTCCAGGGCGTACACCGGCGTGATCCCCTGCTCCGAGCGGACCTCGGCCACCTGCGTGGCGCCGTGGTCGGCGGGCAGGGCGGCGAGGACCTCCTGGAAGAAGCAGAGGACGCAGCGGGAGGGAATGTCGGCGCGCGGGATCAGGCGGGAGGGCTCGATGAGCGCCTCCGGAGCGTCGTCGAACTCCAGGATGGGGTAGGGCTGGGGATGGAGGGGCATGGTGCGGTCCTTTCTCTGCTGGTAAGGCTTGCATTCTACCGCAGATCGCCGGACACGCCTACAGGGCTCTGTTGGTCTTCACCAAGCAGTGGGGCTGGGCACACGCTTGAAGGGCAGGGGGCACCTCCCGGTGGGGGAAGGCTACGCCAGACTCCCTGATCCGAGGGTGTCGCCCCATCCGCGGCGCATAAGCCAATAGGACCTTGCAGGCGCGTCTTCCCGCACCTAGCGCCCCAACAGCCGGTCGCTGCTCACCATCTGCACGCAGATGCCCAGGAGCTCCATCGCCGCCTCGATCTCCTCGAGGCGTGGAAACGAGGGGGCGATGCGGATGTTGCGGTCTCGGGGGTCCCGCTTGTAGGGGAACGTGGAGCCCGCCGGGGTCAGGCTGACCCCCGCCTCTGCCGCCATGCGGATGACATCCGTCGCGCAGCCATCCAGCGTGTTCAGGCTGACGAAATAGCCCCCCCGGGGGTCCGTCCACTCGGCGATCCCCTTGCCCGCCAGTTCGCGCCCCAACACCCGCTGCACCGCCTCGAACTTGGGCCGGAGGAGCTCCGCGTGGCGCCGCATGTGCGCCAGGATGGTGGGCATGTCGCGCAAAAAGAGGACGTGGCGCAGCTGGTTCAGCTTGTCGGGGCCGATGGTCTGGATGCCCATGACCCGGAGGTTCCAGGCCACGTTGGCGGGGCTGGCGGCCATGGCGGCCACTCCGGCGCCGGCAAAGGTGATCTTGGCCGTCGATGCGTACATCAGGGCCCGGTCCGGATGGCCGGCCTCGGTGCAGGCGGTCAGGAGGTTGCGGAGGGGCGCCGGCTCCCCCTGAAAGGCGTGCACGGCGTACGAGTTGTCCCAAAAGATGCGGAAATCCCCCGCGGCACTGGGCATGGCGGCCAGCCGCCCGACCACCTCGTCAGAATAGACCGCCCCGGTGGGGTTGGAGAACTTGGGCACGCACCACATCCCCACGATGGTCGGATCGGTGGCCACCAGGCGCTCGACGACCTCCATGTCCGGGCCGTCGTCGTGCATCTCCACGGGGATCATGCCGATGCCCAGTTGCTCGCAGATGGCGAAATGCCGGTCGTACCCGGGGCTGGGGCACAAGAACTTGGTCTCGCGGCGGCCCCAGGGGCCCTCTCCGCCCGGCACGCCGAACAGGACGGCGCGGACGCAGACGTCGTACATCATCGCCAGGCTCGAGGCGCCGCCGACGATCACCTGCTCCGCGGGCGCTCCCAGGTACTCGCCAAAGAGGCGCCGCGCCTCGGGAAGGCCCTCCAGCCCGCCATAGTTGCGGCAGTCGATGCCCGTGGGGCTGACATAGTGCTGCTCGGCGCCCTCCAGCATCGGGAGCGAGAGGCGCAGTTGCTCGGGGGAGGGCTTGCCGCGGGTCATGTCCAGCGTGAGGTTGCGCGCGCGAAACGCGTCGTAACGGGCTCGGAGGCGGTCGCGTTCGGCGCGGAGGGCGGGGGCGTCGAGGGTGCGCCAGTCGGTCATCGTGCGGTCCTTTCCATAATGCGGCCCGTGGGATATGCTGGATCCGCCTCGATGGAACGCCGCATTGCGTGGATGGGCCACACGGAGGCGGCCCGGGCATAGTGTACAGGAACTGTGCCCGGCGCACAACCACCGGGAGGATCCTATCGCCCGCCGCACGTTCGTCACCGGCGCATGCGGCGGCGGTATGTGTCGTTGAGTGGAGGAGAACGTGACGGAAAAGGAACGGGTCGCCCAGGGCCTGTTGTACCACCCGAACACCGATGGGGAGCTGATCGCCGAACGCGCGCGCTGCAAGGCGCTGTGCCACGAGTACAACCACCTGCACCCTGACCTGCTGGAGGAGCGAGCGGCGCTCATCCGGCGGATCCTGGGGCACGTGGCGGGGGCCTTTTGGATCGAGCCGCCGTTCTGGTGTGACTATGGGTACAACGTGAGCATCGGCGACAACTTTTACGCCAACCACGGCTGCGTGATCCTCGATGGGGGGCGGGTGACGTTCGG
>JAAZBQ010000140.1 GCA_012513725.1 Chloroflexota bacterium | reverse complement strand
GCCTCGGCCATTCTAGTCCCCATCCGTTCCATCCGTCTATCCGTGGCATCCGTGGTAGATGTCCTATCCGATGAACTGGCCGCCTGTGATGTCTACGACGACGCCGGTCACATAGGCGGAGAGGTCGCAGGCGAGAAAGAGGACGACGTTGGCCACGTCCTCGGGAGTGCCCAGGCGACGCATCGGGATGGTTGCGGCGACGGCCTCCTGGCGGCCCTCGACGTGCTTGAGCACCGGGTCGGTGGTGATCATCCCCGGGGCCACGGCGTTCACCCGCACGCCGGCGGGGCCCACCTCACGGGCCAGGGTACGGGTCAGGGCGACCAGGCCGCCCTTGGAGGAAGCATAGTCGATGGACGACTCCAGCGCGCCCTGGCGGGCGGCCATCGAGGAAAAGTTGATGATGCTGCCGCTGCCCCGGGCCTTCATCCCCTCGATGAGCCCCTGGCAAAGGAGGAACGGCGCCCGCAGGTTGATGTCCAGCATGCGGTCCCACGTCTCCAGGGCGACAGTGGCGATCCCGCCGCGGTAGGTGACCCAGCCGGCATTGTTCACCAGGATGTCCGGCGCGCCGTGGTCGGCCTGGATCTTTTCCACGAGCCGCACGACCTGGTGGGCCTGGGCGAGGTCACACTCCATCGCCACGCCGCCCGGAAGGCTGCTGGCCACCTCGCGGGCGCCGGTCAGGTTGATGTCCACGACGATCACCCGGGCTCCCGCGTCGGCCAGGGTCCGGCAGCACGCCCGCCCAATGCCCCCCGCGCCGCCCGTCACCACAGCCAGCCGTTCCGATAGATCGATAGGTATCATCAAGTACCTCCTGGTAATCTACCACGGATTCCACGGATAAACGGATGGAACGGATGAAGACCGGAGCCAATAGGGGGCCGACCACGGATGACTCCGTGCCGGAGCATCATCCGTCCATTATCCTGGTCTATCCTTTTCTTAATCCGTGCCATCCATATATCCGCGAAATCCGTGTTCTATTCTCCGCTCGCGTACGCGGCGAGTGACGCGAAAGCCAGGGCGATGGCCTGGGCGCCGGGGTCGCGGACGCCGGCGGTGCGGTCGGTGAACCACGAGGCGCGGCCGACTTGGGATTTCATCTCCTCGGTGGCGCGGGCGCCGGCCTCGGCTGCCCGGGCGGCGCGCCCGAGGGCCTCGGCGATCGACGCGCCCTCGGCGGCGGCCGTCTCCAGCGCGGCGGCGGCAGGCACCAGGGCGTCGAGTAGGGTCTTTTGGCCCACATCCGACTTGCCCCGCTCCTTGACCCCCTCGGCCGCCGCACGGCACATGGCGGCGAGGTCGGCCAGCGATAGGTCGGCCCTGCCCTTGGCCTCCCGGCCGGCCCGCATCCCCATGGTGGCCACCAGCGCGCCAAAGGTCGATGCTGCCTTGCGGTTGAACGCCATCCCGGCCTTGGAGAGGGCCGCGCCGATGTCGCCGGCATCCAGGGTGGCGATGGCCTCGCGCAGGGCCCCACACCCGATGGTGATGGTGATCCCCAGATCGCCATCGCCGATCGCCGCGTCCAGCTCCCGCAACTCCTCCGCATGGGCCACCAGGTCTACCGCCATCCGCTCCACCGCCGCAAGTACTATGGATCCAGGTACCGATTCGGTCATTACTTCCTCCATGAAGACGTCGATGGCAGGAGTACCACGGATTACACGGAACGGCGGATGACACGGATGAAAGACGGAGGGAGGCCGCACCGGAGAGGCGGGGCGCCGCCCGTCACGGTGCGCAGGTGCTCGTGCTGCTCTACCTCCACGCCCGTCCTAGTCCCCTCTCTTCATCCGTTCCATCCGTCTCT
>JAAZBQ010000863.1 GCA_012513725.1 Chloroflexota bacterium | reverse complement strand
GTGGGACTGACTGACCTACCCGGAAGCTGCCTTGGCTTCCGGGTAGGTTCTTGCGAGCCGGCCGCCCGCATGTTTCGGAACCTTCCCGGAAGGCAAGGCACCTTCCGGGAAGGGGAGCGCTTGACCCTACCCCCCACCATCGTCTATCATTCTCCCCAGTAAGCAGCACACACACACGATGGAAAGGGCGCATGGCAACACGTCGTCGCACGCGGTCGCTGTGGTACCTCGCTCCCCTCGCGGTGGTTGGGCTGGCCCTCGTCCTCATCCTCTTTAACATGCAGCCGCCCGTCCCCTGGGAGTATGGAGCCGTCCGGGCGTTTGGTCTCCTCGGCTACCTGGGCATCGCCTTTGGCGTCGCCTCTTCCCAGTACATGGTGGAGCTGGCGCGCTTTTTCGGGCGGCCGTTCGTCCGCCTCCACCACTTTATCACCTACACCTCCCTGGCGCTCATCGCCCTGCACCCCATCTTTTTCGCCGCCGCCTTTGAGGGGCCCTCGGCCTTTGTGCCCGACCTGAGCAGTTGGGACGCCTTTTGGCGGAACGCCGGCCGTCCCGCGCTGTACCTCCTGGCGGTCGGGGCGCTGGCGGCCATCCTCCGGGGCACGCTCGGGCGCAACTGGCGCATCGTCCACTGGCTCATGTACCTGGCCTTTTTGATGGGCACGGTCCACGCCCTGCTCGTCGGCACCGACACCCGCTACCTGGCGATGCGCATCCTGGTCGTGGCGCTGGCGGTGTTCGTGGCCGGGGTGTTCGTGGCCAAACGGCTGCCCCGCCGGCGCCGGGCAAGCGGGCGTTAGGGATCGCTGGATGCCGGCCGGCCCATCACAAAGGGCACGAATGGCGGACGAATAACGCAAAGAAGAGAAGGGGAACACGGATTGCGCGGATCGAGAGCGGGCGATCGGCCGGCGCAGGTCGTAGGGGCGTTGGTGTCCCTTCTCCCGGCGTGGGGGCTGAGCGGATCCTGATCCTTCCGCCTCCCTCCTGATCCGGTCCATCCGTCCGAATCCGTGGCAGATTCCTCCTCCCATTCGTCCGAGACGGGTGGGATTCGTGTGACCGGCCCGGCATCCAGGCAGCATCCAGGGGGCCGCGCCCCGGCTGCCTGGTGGTGCCGAGACCGATACGCATTGACGCAGCGGGTGTCTCCACTTCTCTGACCTCTCTCCCTCACCGTTCGACCCCTCGCCCGCTGCAGAGCCGACGAGGGAGCATGCGCATGGCGGACCGAGTGCGTTGGTTGCGGTCGGGCCTCGGGCGGGCGACTGCGGCGATCGGGCGGTGGCGGGCGCCGTCGCTCGAGGGCACGGTGGGCGCGACGGGCCTCCACGGCCCGGTGGAGATCGTGCGCGACCGCTGGGGAGCGGCCCACATCTATGCCGACGCCCCCAGCGACCTCTATTTCGCCCAGGGCTATGCCCACGCCCAGGAGCGCCTCTTTCAGATGGATTTCGTCCGGCGGCTCATCTCCGGGCGCCTCGCCGAGATCGTGGGCCCGCCGGCCCTGGACGCCGACCGCTGGCTCCGCACGCTGACCCTGCGCCGGGTGGCCGAGCAGGAGGCCGGCCTCCTCGACGAGCAGGCCTACGCCGAGGTCTCCTCCTACGTGGCCGGGGTGAACGCCTACCTGCAGACGGCCCCGCTCCCGCTAGAGTGCCTCCTCCTGGCCTACCGGCCGGAGCCCTGGTCGTTCTCCGACACCCTGGCCTGGGGCAAGCTGATGGCCTGGTCGCTTTCCTCCAACTGGGAGGTCGAGGTGGTGCGCAGCCAACTCGTCCGCTGCCTTGGCCCCCAGCGCGCCGCCGAACTGGAGCCGCCCTACCTCGACCGCTGGCCCTTTGTGGTGCCCCCCGGCGTCGATTACGGCCGGGTGGGCGATCGCGCCCTGGAGGCGGTCTCGGCGGCGGGCCGCTACCTCCGGGCGACCTCCTTCCAGGGGGCCGGCAGCAACAACTGGGTGCTCGCCGGCGAGCGCACGGCCTCCGGCAAGCCCCTCCTGGCCAACGACATGCACCTCTCGCTGATGGCCCCGCCGATCTGGTACGAGAATCACCTGGTTTGCCCGGGGCTGGACGTGACGGGCGTCTCGTTCCCCGGGGTGCCGGGGGTGGTCTCCGGGCACAACGGCCGGGTGGCCTGGGGCTATACCAATAGCTACGCCGACGTGCAGGACCTGT
>JAAZBQ010000862.1 GCA_012513725.1 Chloroflexota bacterium | reverse complement strand
CTGACCGCCGTGGTGGACGACGGGGTGCGCGTGTGGATCGACGGCCGCCTGGTGATCGACGCCTGGCAGACGGGCATCCGCCGCGCCTACACCCACGTGCTGACCTTGGACGGCAGCCACGACCTGCGGATCGACTACTTCGAGGAGGGCGGCGCGGCGGCCCTGGCCTTTGGCTGGGAACTCCTCCGCCCGGCGACCCCGCCTTCGCCCACGCCGACGGCCACGGTGGCGCCGCCTACCGCGACGCCGACCACCCCGCCGCCGACGCCGACGGCGACGCCCAGCCCGACCCCCACCGCCATGCCGACCGACGTGTGGATCGGCGAGTACTATAGCAATGCCGACCTGATCGGCACGCCGCTGGTCACCCGGGAGGAGGAGCAGATCGCCTTTACGTGGAACAGGGGCTCACCGCACCCGCAGCTGCCCAACGACCGCTTCTCGGCGCGCTTTTCCCAGCGGCGCACCCTGACGCCGGGGGTCTACCGGGTTGCCCTGGTGGCCGATGATGGCGCACGACTGTACATCGATGGCGACCTGATCATCGACGAGTGGCAATCCGGGATCCTGCGGCAGGCGGAAGCCGAGGTCACCCTCGGCGGCGAGCACCTCCTGCGCATCGAGTACTTTGAGCAGGGCGGGGCCGCGGCGCTCCACTTTGGGCTCGAGTTCCTGCGCCCGACGGGCGGCACGCCCGCGCCCACGACGCCAACCCCCACCCAGACGCCCGAGCCCGCGGCGCAGTGGGAGGCCGAGTATTATGACAACCCCAACCTACGCGGCGAGCCGGAGATCACCCGCCAGGAGGAGGAGTTGAGCTTTGACTGGGGGACGGGCGCGCCGGACCGGCGCCTGGGCGATGACGAATTCTCCGCCCGCTTTACCCGGACGGTGGAGCTCCCCCGGGGCACCTATCGGCTGCACCTGGTCGTCGATGACGGCGCGCGGGTGTACGTCGACGGCAAGGTGGTCATCGACCAGTGGCAGTCCGGCATCCGCCGCCACGTCATCCACGATCTGGTGCTCGATGGGGCCCACACCTTGGTGATCGAGTACCACGAGGACAAGGGCGGCGCGGCGCTGTTCTTTGCCTGGGAGGGCGTGGGCGGCGCGGCACTGGGCGAGGGCGAAACCTCGGAGAACCTCGTCACCACACTGAACGCGGCCCGCGCGGTCCGCGGGATCCCGTCTCCCAACGGCCGCTGGCGGCGCTAGGTCACGCCCCACCCGGAAGCGGATAACCGCTTCCGGGTGGGGTGGCACGCTAGATCGGTTGGACGAAGATGTCCGGGCCGACGAGCCCGGCATAGGCGCCCTGGGAGACCAGGTCCGCTGCCTCGGGGTGCACGATGAGCCACTTGTTCACGGCAAAGAGGAGCCGGCTCTCGCCTTCGGGCTCGACCCTGTGGCTCAGGGGCTCGTTGGTGCCCCGGGGCAAGTACACGAGCGTGGCAAACTCCTCGGTGCGACGCACGTGGATCGGCGCAAAGTGCAGGTTCCAGGCGGGCAACTCTACCACGGCGCCCGCCGGCGCGTAGAACGCCGCCACCCGGGCCGTCTCGTAGGTGATGGCGTCCTCCCCATAGGCGACGTCCTCGATGTGCCCGACGAGGAGGACCACGTCGGTGAGGCAGACGTTCACCTCGTTCCCCTTGTGGTACTCGAGCCCCGCCATCTGCAGGTTCTGGCCATAGCACCACCCCACCTGCACGGGCATCTCTCCGTACACCTCTTGCTCGAGGGCGGTGTTCAGGACGCCGGGCGCCTCGAGGGCGGGCACCGAGGGCTCGTACACCACCCCGTCAGAGTGGGGCAGGATCGCCCGGGCCCGGGCGATCATCTCCGTCGCGTCATAGCCCTCCAGCACCCGGCCGTAGCGGGCAAACTCGGGCGCATCGACGGACAGGATGTTCAGCGCCGGGTTGGCCTCGCGAAGTTTCTGCAGCGTGTCGCTCATGAGATCCTCCTGTGTGCTCGATGGCTGGCGATGTCGTCTACTGGTCTGCCGGATAGAGGAGCAGTTCCTCGTCGGGGGCGGTGGGGATGGTCAGGACCTCGGCCCCGGCCACCCGCCGGACGTCGGGAGAGGCGCTGGACGCCGCCAGCACGTCCCCCGCCCCAAAGGGATGGGCCAGGCGCAGCGTGGCGCCCCGCTCACTGAACACGCGGACCCAGGCCGTGCGTCCCTCGCGCCGGGCGGCGGAGACGAGGAACGCGCCCTCGGCCCGGATGCCGGCGAACTCGGCCTCGCGCCAGGCCTCCGGCGCCGCCGGAAAGACCCGCAGCACGCCGGCGGCGGTGTGGAGCAGCATCTCCATCACAGCGGTCGCGGCGCCCATGGCGGCCTCGATCTGCATGATGTCCGGCCGGCGGTCGATGATGGTGTAACCGGGGAGCACCGCGTCGTGGGTGGTGTAGCGGCCTCGGCCGATGAACACCCGCCGGTGCTCCTCGAGGAGCAGGGCGGCCCGCTCTGCGTTGCCCATCCTGGCCCACAGGATCGCCGCCCAGGGCAGGCACCAGCCGGACCATTCGCCGGTGCCCATGCGGGTCCAGGTCCGGGCGCTGGCATCCAGCAGGGCGCGGTCGTCTGGGGCCCCCCAATAGTCCAGGACATCGAACGGGTACAGCCCGGCAAGGTGAGAGTGGTGCCGGTGAGAGTGCGCCAGGGGTTGGCCCTCCCAGAGGTAGAGCTCGCGACCGGCGCCCTCCCCCGCCACGGCGCCGATGGGCAGCGCCCGGTCGATGCGCTGCCAGCGGCAGACGTCCTCCTCCGGCAGGCCCAACACGTCGGCCGCGTGCTGGAGCGCCCGGCAGAGAAAGTGGATGATGGCCAGTTGGAAGGAGGCGTTGGCCCCCCAGGCCCACATCGCCGCACCCTCGTACTCGGGGGATACGCTGACCGGCAGCGCCAGCGTGCCGTCGGGGCGCACTTCCAGCATCGCCTCGTAGACCCGCAGGGTGTCGCGCATGAACGGGTAGGCGGTGTCCCGGAGAAACGCCACGTCCAGGGTGTAGCGATAGTACTGCCACATCATGTGCGCCACCCAGCCGGTGGCGCCGTGGTCGATGGCCCCCGTCCAGAATCCTCCCATGCAGGTGCCGCGGTCGTCCACCGCGTGGTGGAGCATCAAGCCGTCCTCCACCCCCAGGAACTCCCGGGCCACCTCCTGAAGATGGGGCTTCCAGGAGGCCAGGAGGTCAAAGAGCGGCCCCAACATCTCCAGATGGTTGCCGGCGTAGGCCGGCCAGTAGCACTCCTGGACGTTGATGTTGAAATGGTAATCGGCGCTCCAGGGAGGCAGGCGGTGCTCCTCCACCCAGGGGCCCTGGAGGGTGGCCGCGGGCGCATCCGGCGCGGCGATCCCGGCCAGCTTGTACATCCCCAGGTCGTAGGCCTCCTGCAGCGTGGCGTCGGGGACCCGAACGGCCGGCGTGCGGCGCCAGTAGCGACGCCACCAGAGCGCCTCGGCCTCAGCGAGCGCCTCGTAGCCCTGCTCGATGGCCCAGGCCAGCTCGGCCTCGGCGCTGGCGCGGGCCTCCGCAGGATCCGGGCCATAGGCCGCGGCGACGTACACCTCCGCGGCTTGCCCCTCGGCCGGCACCCGCTCCCAGGCCACGTACAGGCCGGGATCCGCCGGCAGCGCCTGGTACCACCCGCCCCGATCCTGAGCGTCCTCGACGGCCGCCCCGGGGATGCCGTGGGCGCGATAGTGGGCCAGCACTTCCTCGGCGTCGGGTGGGGAGGAGCCGACCTGTACCGCGCCGGCGCCGCTCCCCTCGACGCGAAGCGCCAGGACCGGCCTGCCGCGGGGCACCAGGGCCCGGACGCTCCCCGACCCGGGGCCCGCCAGCGCCAGATCCGCCTGGCCCTCGCCGAGGGCCAGGGAGGCGCCGGCGATCTCGACGCCCTCGGGCAGGAGGAGGTCCACCCGGCCCATGGGCAGGCGGGTCGGCCGGGGCGGTTGGCCGTCGCCCGTCTCGGCGCGGCCCTCAAAGACGCGGCGCAGCTCGGCCTCGTCGCCCTCTTCCAGCCAGCGGCGCAGGTCGGCGTAGGTAGCCTCGGGGCCAAAGGCGATCCCGCCGCGATGGTCCCAATAGTCCGCGCGGTTGATCGTGATCCGCAGCCTGCGCCCCGCGCCCCACAAGAGGGCGCCGAACAGGCCGTTGCCCAGGGGCAGCCCCTCGTGGGCCGTGCGGGCGGGAACGGGCCAGGCGAGCGGCCCCGGCAAGGATCGAGCAGGGTCCTGCATGGTGGCTTTCTCCTCTCGTGGGGTGGCGCGGCGTATTGTAGGACAGCGCCGCCGCGCCCGCCAGCCGATCAGTGCACAAGGCGGCGCACCGCTGGCCGGGATTCGACAGCGCCCGGTGGCTGACTATAATACGTCACTGGCTGGCCGCCGGCCACCATGATTGTTCCTCGTGTGCCGCCGGACACCTGCGCCGGGCACATCGGGCAGGTCCCCAACCGCGCGGCCTTTGCCACTGCCTACTTGTTGCCGTCTTGCCGACTCATCATGCGCTGCCACCTGGAGGCCCCATGACGGTGAATTCTGCGTCCGAACCCAACGTGATCATCCGCCCCATCGACCTCGACCGCGACGCCGAGGGCCTGGCCCGCATGTGGAACGAGAGCGACGCGGCCTGGCCCGGCTCCTGGACCGACGGCGTGCCCCTCACCGCCGAGGTCGTCCGCGAGCGGGAGGAATCCCAGCGTCTGCTGGTCACCTACGTCGCCGAGGTGGATGGGGAGATCGCCGGCTACTGCTCCTTTGAGAACGGCGAGCACGGCGAGAGAAAGGGCGAGGGCTACCTTGACCTCCTGAACGTGAACCCCAAGTTCCACGGCATGAGCATCGGGCGGCGGCTCATCCAGGCCACCATCCAGCGCGCCGTCGAGGAGGGCTGGCAGCGCCAGACCCTGGGCACCTGGTCGGCGAATTTCAAGGCCGTGCCGGCCTACAAAAAGACCGGCCACTTTTGGACGCCCGACACCTCGGTGTGGATGCAGAACTTTGTTCCAGGCGCCCTGCAGATGTCGCTGGCCAAGCCCTTTTTCGAGCGGCACGACTGGTACCGCTGCTACGTCCGCGAGATCCAGCAGGAATGGGACGACCAGCGCTGGGAGGGCCTCAAGGTCTTTACCGAACGCTGGGAGGCGGACGGGGAATCGCTAACCATCTGGATCGACCGGGAGGCGCGGGCGCCGGTGGCCGTGGAGACGGACGCCGTGCTGATCGCCGCCATCGCGGCGGACATCGAGCCCCTGGCCGGCAGCAAGGTGACCCTCACCTGGCGGGTGCAGAACAAAGGCGCCGAGCCCTTGCCGATCTACCTCCACGCCCTGGGCGACAAGGGGCTGACCATCGACCATCGGGACGCCTGGACCGTGGCGCCCGGCGAGACAGTGGAGCGCACCGCCGAGGTGCAGGTGGCCGACGACGCCCCGGCGAAAAAGGAGGAGGACGAGACGGTCCCCGCGGTCCGCTCGGTCCTCCGCGTCGGCGAGGACGACCTGGAGCTCTTTTCCGGGATGGCCGCCCGCCAGCCGCTCCGCCTGGACACCGCGCCGGGCGAGATCACCGTGCGACCGGGCACCCCGCAGACCATCCGCCTGCAGCTGCACAGCGAGATGGCCGAGCCCGCCACCCTGGTGGTACGCCTGACGCCCCCCGAGGGCCTGGCGACCGATTGGACCTGGCGGGAAGTCGAGATCGGCCCCAAGGGCTACGCGGCGCTGCCCCTGGTGCTGACCGCGGCGGAGGAACGGGTCTACCGGCTGCCCGTGCGGGTCGACCGGCCCGGCGCCAAGGCCGTCACCGAAGAGTGCGCGGTGTTCAGCCTGGATACCGGCGGCATCCTGATCCACCGCGAGGCCAAATCGGTGCGGGTGGAGACCGACGCGCTGCGGATGACGGTAGCCGCCAAGGGCGGCGGCGTGCGGGTGGCGCACAAGGCCGAGCGCAGCAACGTGCTCTCCCTGACGACGAACCTGGGCCCGCCGTATCATCCCTACGAGTTCCACGAGCAAGAGTTCGCCATCCAGGTCGAGGAGCGCGGCGGGCGCGCCATCCTGCGCATGCAGGCCGAGGCCGAGAACTACCCGGGCCTCGCCATCCACGAGGAGATCGCCCTGTCGCCCAGCGGCGTCGGCTCACTGACGGCCTACCTGGAGAATCGCGGCACGGAGCCGGTCGAAAAACGCATCGACCTGCGCATCGGCACGGCGAACCGCGAGGCCTGCACCACGGTGCTCCCGCTCCAGCAGGGCACCGTGCGCACCCCGACCAGCCAGTACCCGGCCGCCTACGACGATGCCCCCCGCCGCGCGGCGGAGTATCGGGAGCCGTGGTGCGCCTGGGAATGGCGCAGCGCGGTGGCCGCCGTATCGTGGGGGGAGACCATCGAGAAGCTGGGACTGTACGGCTGGCGCACCAACCTGGAGACGGCGCCCCTGGCCGTGGCTCCGGGGAAGCGCTCGCCGGCGGTGCGCTACCGGTTCTACGCGGGCACCGGCGGCTGGGAGATCGCGCGACGGAGCCTGGGATTCGCGGACGCCGACTGTGGCGCCAACGCCGACCGTAGCGCGGTCCCGGCGCGCCGGCCAGTACAGGCCTGGGTGGAGCCCGCCGTGCTGGCCACCGTGGGCGACGTGGCCGAGGGGCGATTGGTCGCCGACTCGGTCTCCCGCCGGGTGGAGGAAGTCCGGGTCGAGGTGTCGGTGGAGGGGGGCGCCACGGCGGATCCCGTTGCGGTGGACGTCGAACGCCTCACCCGCGGCGAGGGCCTCACCCGCCCCCTGCGCATCGCCCTACCGGCGGGCCGGTTGGGCCGCTACGCCGGGCAGGCGACGCTGCAGAGCAGCCTGTGGCGGGAGACCCGGCCCTTTGAGGTCCTGCGCCTGGGCAGCGGCGAGCCGGTGCGGGTGGAGCGCGGGGAACAGGAGGGCCAGGAGGTCTGGCGAGTCGAGAACGGGCTGGCCTCGTTCGCCGTCGCCCCGGGATTCGGCCCCAGCATGACCGCCTGGACGGTCGACGGCGTGCAGATGCTGCAATCCACCTTTCCCACGCCGGAGGGCTTTTCCTGGATGTACCCCCACTTTGGTGGGGTGTACCCCCAGATCCTACCCGCCGGTTCCTGGGTGTGGGAGGGTTACCTGCACCGGGAAAAGGTGTGTGCCGAGGCCGTCACGCCTCGCGCCGGGGACGGGTTGCCCTGGGCGGGGGTGCGCCTCTCGGCCGAGCCCCAGATGGAAAAGCTCCAGGGGCTCCGTGCGGAGGTCGAGTTCCTCACGCTGGGCGGCTCCCGGGTGATCCGGGTCGTCTACCGGCTCCGCAACCTGCGCCCGGTGGAGCACGCCTGCCGGTTGGGCTTCTCCATCACGCCCAGCCTTGGCGCCACAGCCCGCGAGCTGACGGGGATCGGCGAGGGGATCACCCGCCGACCCACCCCGTGGGCGGGATGGATGATGGAGCGGCCCTGGGCCGGCGTCACCCACGAGGCCAGCGGACGCACGATGCTCATGATCGGCCAGCGCCCCAAGGTGGCGCTCGAGGACTATGGCCAATACGGCCGCATCCTCGGATTTGAGGACGAGGCGCGCCTGGCCGGCGACCAGGTGCGGGAGTTCGTGTTCTACCTGGTGGCGGCCGATAGCGTGGCGCAGGCCGAGGAGTACCTCTCCCTGCGCGCACTGTAACACGATATCGGGCGATGCCGCGGAGCATCGCCCGGTCGCCACGGTGGCGTACGTCCCGTCGACGGCGACGGTCTTGCTGTTCCACATGCCGTTCGAGGGAGGAGAGAGATGAACCTGCGCATTCCCGGACCCACCCCGTTGCCGCCGGAGGTGATCGCCGCCGTCGGCCGGCAGATGATCAACCACCGCGGGCCCGAGTTCGAGGCGATGTTCGCCGAGGTCACCGACTGGCTCAAGGCCTTTTTCGAGACCCAGCAGGATGTACTCCTGTTGACCTGCTCGGGCACCGGCGGGCTGGAAGCGGCCATCGTGAACACCCTGTCGCCCGGCGACCGGGTGCTGGCCGTCACCGTCGGCGCCTTTGGCAACCGCTTTGCCGCGATCGCCTCCGCCCACGGCGCCGACGTCACCCGCCTGGAGTCTCCGATGGGCCGCGCAGCCAAGCCTGCCGAGGTGGCGGCCGCCGTCACCGAACAGGGGCCGTTCGCTGCGGTGCTCCTCACCCAGAACGAGACCTCCACCGGGGTTACGAACGACGTGCAGGCCATCTCCGCGGCCATCCGCGGGGCAGCAGGCGACCCTGCGCCGCTCCTACTGGTGGACGCCATCAGCGGCCTGGGGGCCATCCGGCTCCAGGCCGACGCCTGGAACTGCGATGTGGTGATCACCGGCTCGCAAAAGGCCTGGATGGCGCCTCCCGGGATGGCCATGGTCTCGGTGGGTCCCAGGGCTTGGCGCGCCTACGAGCGGGCCCAGATGTCGCGCTACTATCTCGATTTCGGCGACGCCCGGAAATACGCCGAGCGCCACCAAACGCCCGCCACACCGGCGGTCTCGGTCCTCTACGGCCTGCACGCCAGCCTGCAGCGCATGATGGAACAGGGGCCCTCGGGCATCTATGCCCGGCACGAGGCAATCGGCGAGTACTGCCGCCGCGGCCTGGTGGAGGTCGGCTGCACCCTGTTCGCCGAGGAGGGGCACCGGTCGAACACCGTGACGGCGGCCACGCTCCCCGAGGGGCATCGCGCCGCGCAGGTGCTCGAGGCGCTCCGCACCCGCTACGACATCATCGTGGGGTCGACCAAGGCGCCGGGGGTGGAGATGATCCGCGTCGGGCACATGGGCTACGTGTCGGAAGCGGACCTCGACGCGGTCTTTGGCGCCCTCGGGGAGATCCTCCGAGAGGGCTAGGCGCCTCTGGCACCAGTAACCGGCTGCACACAGCCGTAAAGAGAAGAGTACCACGGATTCCACGGATAGACGGATGGCACGGAGAAAGACCGCAGGGGAGATGGAGGAGCCTGGCACCCGCCACGGCGCCCTCCCCATCCGGACCCCGTAGCCTCGGCCAAAGGGGTTGTGGTCTGCTCCCCTCTTTATCCGGGCCATCCGTTCCATCCGTCTTGATCCGTGGTAGATTCCCGTCTGTGATAGGGAGCGCGATGCGCATGCAGAGGGTGAGTTGGCGCAACTGAACCTCACCGAGCCGGAGGTCCCGGCCGCCGGGCTGGAGCCCGCCGCCCAGGGACAGCGGGCGGGGATCGTGCGGGCCGCCGGCATCAACTCGCTGGGCAACGTGGCCAGCCGCGTCCTGGGCATGGTGCGCGGCTCGGTGGTGGCCTTTGTGTTTGGGGCCAGCGGCGCCACCGGGGCATTCGACGCCGTCCAGACCGTGCCCAAGATGGTCTATGAGCTCCTCGTCGGCGGCATGCTCTCCGCAGCGCTGGTGCCGGTCCTTTCCGAGTACGCCACCGCCGAGCGCCGCGAGGAGATGGACCACATCCTCTCGGTCCTCCTGACCCTGGCCGGCGCGGCGCTGGTGCTCGTGGTCCTGGTGCTGGAACTGGGGGCGCGGGTCTTTGTGCCGCTCCTGGTCGGCGGGTTCGAGGCGGCGCTCATGGATACCGCCACGGTCCTCACCCGCATCATGGTCCCCGCCGTGCTGATCTATGGCATCTCGGGCCTCATCCAGGCCTATCATCTGGCGCGAAAAGAGTTCGTCTACCCCGCCCTGGGCGGCTCGGCGCACAACCTGGGGCTCATCGTCACGGTGCTGGTGTTGGCGGGGCGGCTGGACGTCTCCAGCCTGGCCGTGGGCGTCGTGGTGGCCGCCGCGGCGCAACTCCTCGTGCAACTCCCGGGCCTGCGGGGCACCCGGCTGCGGCTGCGCTTTGACTGGCGTCACCCGGTGATCCGGCGCATCCTCAAGCTCTACGCGCCGGTGCTCCTGAGCATCATCGTGGCGAACGCCGGCATCATCATCGACCGCAACCTGGCCTCGCGAACGCTGCCCCAGGCCCTCACCTGGATGGCCCGCGCCACGGAACTGATCCAGATCTCCCTGGGGCTGGTCTCCATGGCCATCTCGATGGCCGTTCTCCCCACCCTGTCGCAGATCGACGCGCGGGTGGAACTGGACCGCTTCAAGCGGACGTTCTGCGGCGGTCTGCGCCTGGTGATCGCCGTGATCATCCCCGCCGCCGTAGGGCTGCTGGTGCTCGGCGAGCCGATCATCCGGCTGCTCTTTGAGCACGGTGAGTTCACCCCGGCCGACACGGCCCAGGTCTCCCGGGCGCTCCTGTACTATCTCCCCGGCCTGCCCTTTGCGGCCATCGACCTGCCGCTGGTGTTCGCCTTTTACGCGCAAAAGGACACGGTGACCCCGGTGGTGGTGGGGATCGTGTCCGTCCTCGTGTATCTCGCCGTGGGGCCCCTGCTGGCCTTTGCCGCCGGCTGGGGATACCTGGGCCTGGTGCTGGCCAATTCCGCGCAGCTGATCTCCCACGCGCTGATCATGCTGGTGGTGTTCTCCCGGCGCTTTGAGGGGCTGGGTGGCTATGCGGTATGGAGCACGGCCGCCAAGGCCGCCGCCGCCTCGCTCCTGGTCGCCGCCCTGAGCTACGGCGGCCACGCGCTCGTGACGCGCCTGAGCCCGTTGACCGGGACGCTGAACGAGGCCCTCCTGGTAGCCGGACCCGCCGCCCTCGGCATCCTGGGCTATGTGGCGGGCGCCCGCCTCCTGCGCCTGGAGGAGATCGCCACCCTCACCGAGATGGTGCGCCGCCGCCTCTCCCCGGCGCCCCGCACCTAGCCCCCCGCCGAACTGGTCAAACGGCCAGTTCACAGGCCCCTCTATCGCCCGATGTGCCCGGGACGCCGATCCCGTATCATGGCAGGGTGAGAGGCCGCGCGAGAGCCGCGGCCCAGAGGGCGGCCCGACGCGCGCGTCGGGCGGGAGGAGGCCAACGTGTCCGCAGTCACCGTCAACGAGTTCTCAACCGTCAGGGGTCCTTCGGCCGCGTCGCGGGTCGGCTATGCCGTGGCCATCCTCGTGAACACCGGGCTCCTCTACGCCGCCGACAACATCCTGCGCTGGAACGTGCCGTTCATCACCGGCGATTGGGTCGACATCCTGTGGGCCGTGCGGCTATCGCTGGTGGCCGGGATCATGGCGAACGCCATGTACATCGTCTACGACGCGGATTGGTTCCGGCACCTGACGGGCATCGTGACCGGCGCCCTGGCACTGCTGTCCATGGCGGTCACTTACACGGTGTTCCCGTTCCATCTGCCGTCCGAGTTCATCGCCGAGGTGATGCGGCTGGGGATGCTCGCCGCGATGCTGGGCCTGACCATCGCCATCATCGCCGGCCTTGTTCACCTGCTGCTCGGGCAACGCGAGGCCTAGCCACACTACGCAGAACGCCCCAGGCGAAGTGCCTGGGGCGTTTGTCATGCACGCAGCTCAGCCGACCGGCGGCTCCCACTTTTCCGGGTAGGTGCTCGGCCGGTAGCCCTCCACATACTCCAGCGCCTGGCGGGGCGTATCCACCGTCTGGTAGACGTCGCGGTACACCGAGTAGGCGAATCCCGTCTCGTAGAGGTGCTCCAGGTGCGCCAGGAAATGGTGATAGAAGCCAGCGGTGTTCACCAGGGCGATCGGCCCGTCGAGGTAGCGCAGTTGCTTCAGGGTAACCACCTCGGCCAGTTCCTCCAGCGTGCCGAATCCCCCGGGCAGGGCGATGTACCCGTCGCCGTGCTCCTCCATCAGCGCCTTGCGCTCGGCCATCGTCTCGGTGACGAGCAGCTCGTCGGCGTCGCGGAACACGATGTCGTGCTCGGCCATGCGCCGGGGGATGATCCCCACCACGGCGCCGCCGGCCTCCCGGACGGCCCTCGCCAGCACGCCCATCAGCCCGATGTCTGTGCCGCCGAAGACCAGCGTATGCCCGCGCTCGCCGATCAACCGGCCGAGGTCGCGGGTGGCCTCGCGGTAGATCTCGTCCACCACGGAGCTCGATGCGCAGTACACGGTGATCTTCACGTCATCTCCTCGCCCGTCAACTGATCCGGACCCAGGCTAGCCCACCGCCCGCCCGGTGTCAATGGCCCCTCCCAACCCACGGGGCGCGCCCCCCCTACACTTGCCCCGCCGGGGGGCAACTCTATAATGAGGGGTGCAGCGGGCGGGAGCGCCCGCGCGAGGAGGAGGACATGAACCTGTTGGAAGCCGCCGAGCGCCTGTTGCGCGAGGCCCAGGAGCCATTGCACGTCCGCGAGATCGCCGCACGCGCCGCGGAACGGGGATTGATCAGCGGGCCGGCGCATTCCATCGATCTGGTATACGCCGGGCTGCGGCGCGCCATCGAGGGGGCGGGGGAGGGCTCGCCAGTGGTGCAGGCCGGGCCAGGGGCCTTTGCGCTCCGCGAGTGGCCGGCCGCCGCCCCGCGAGCCGACACGGAGAGCCGCCCCGAGACAGTTACGCGCATCACAGTGGAGATCGAACAGGAGGAGGCCCCGGCCGAGGCGATGCCCCTGGCGCCGCAGACCATCGGGGCGCACATCGTCTCCCTGGTCCGCGAGCAGCCCGAGCATCCCCTGTTTGCCCGTGTGCACGCCTACCTGCGCGGATTGCTGGGCTGGGGCGCGCTGAACGTTCTCGGGGGGCTGGCGCTGGTCTTCCGACCGCGCTCCAGCATGGCCGCCGGGCTCTCGTCGGCGCTCCTGGATTGGGGCGCTGCACAGGCGGCGTTGGCCGTCGTGGGGCTCGAACAGGTACAGAACGAGGATCGCGACGCCGCCGATGGCATCCTGGACGAGCCGGCCATCGCCGAGCGCCGCGCCTGGTATCGCCAGGCGGCCGACGCCCTGGCAGCCGCCGGCGCCGTGGCCACCATCCTGGGGCTCGTCTTTGGCCTCTCCGGTCGGCAAAGAGCCCGCACTCGGGGCCGAGCCTTGGGCATACTGACCCAGGGCTCGTTCCTGATCACCCTCTCCCTCGTCGACCGCCTCCTCCACCGGCCGAACGAGGAGTAGGGCGCCTAGCGCACGCCTGTCGGAGACTGCCAACCCCATCCGCACGCCATCGTCCGTGGCATGCGGATGGGGTTGCCGTTTGAGACGACTTCCCTGGGAGCCGCAGTACACGCGCCCCCTAGCGCCGATCGGCTATTGCCACACCAACTGCCAGGTGACGCCGAACTTGTCGGTCACCCAGGCGACTTTGCGCAGGTCCATGACCTGCTCCGGCCCCATCATGACATTACCACCGGCGGAGAGGCCTTTAAAGAGGGCATCGAACTCGGCCTCGTCTTCGCACATCACCAGCAGGGAGGTAGACCAGGCAAAGTCGGGGGCATTGCCGGGCGCCATATCCATGACCATGTAGCGCTGGCCCAGGAGCTCAAAGGTGCCGTTCAGCACCTTGCCCTCGGGCCCCTGTTCGCCCGGGCCGAACCGCGTCACCTCTACGACCCGGGCCCCGGGGAACAGGTCCACATAGTACTGCATCGCCTCCTCGGCGTTGCCGGAGAAGGTCAGGAACGTCATGATCCGCTGCGCTGCATCGCTCATCGCGATCCTCCTTTCGGTCCGCCGGGTACCCTGCACGGTGCGATGAGGTAGCGGTCGCGGGGAAGGCGTACGGGGGGGATGGGGTAGAGCCGCCCCTGGCGGATGCGAGGCGGCATACAACCCCATTATAGCACGTTCCAGTCGGCTATACGGCGCCGAACTCTAGGGTATAGCCGACGTTTTCGCGCACCTGGTCGCCGTACTTGGGGAACATGCCCACCACCACGGCGTCGCCCGGCTTGATGTGGGCAAAGGCCCAGCGAAAGGCCTCCCGCCGGTCGGCCGGGGTGGCCGTCTTGCGGTTGGCGGCCAGGAGCTTGAACGCCAGCACGGTCTTGTCGGTGGCCAGGATGCGGCGGGCCATCGCCTCGCGGTCCTCGTCGTGAAAGAGGTCCTGCTCGCCGGCCATCCCGCCGGCCACGATGGCCCCATCCCGCGGCTTGCGGTTCAGGTTGTAGAGGCAGGCCATGTAAAAGTCAACGTCCCAGCCCCGCTCCTCGATATAGTCGATCACCTCGGGGATGTGGGTGCCGACGCCCACCTGCAGCCCCTCGTCGCGCATGCACTGCAGGAGCGGGAGCACGTCGTCGATGCGCCCTTCGGCCCACAGGCGGTCGGTGCGACTGCCGTGATGGTAGGCGCCGATGGCGCCCTGGGCGGCGATCTGGCGGACGTTGCCCTCCAGGTCGGCGAGTTCCGAGGCGGTCTGGGCGATCCAGTCCATCGTCCCGCCCGCGTTGCGGTACTCGCGGAGGACCCGCATGAGGTGGCGGTCGGCGCGGGTCTGCACCGTGCGCATGCCCAGGCTCTGGCAGCGCAGGAGGGTGCGGACGATGCGATCGGCGGTGAAATAGTCGGCCATCTCTTCGTTGAGGGCGGGGGAATAGTGCGAGTTTCCGCTAAAGGGGTTCCCGCCGATGATCAGCCGGGAGACCCGGTGGGGGCCAAAGGGGACCGTGGGCATGTCGGGCATGGCGATACTCCTCGGGTAGGTGGCGTCGGCGGCATGGTACGCCGCCGGGAGGGCGTGGTCAACCGTTTGATGGCCGGGCGGCTGACTCCCCCTGACCCCCAACAACCAGACCCTCCCTGCTCACCTCGAGATGATGCGCTCTTCTATGGGCTGCGGTGGCCGAAGGGGCCACCGCTTTCCGTGCTGGACGGCGAACGAATCGTAGGAGATAGGATGCTCGGGGCTCTCGTCCGACCAAGAGGGGAGGTTGGTCTGATATTAGCTGGACGAGGTGTCGTCCTGGGCGAAAAGCGGTGGCGAGCCACCGCAGCCCATAGAAGAGCAGCCCATCCTGAGGTGAGAACGGGGGCAGTGCGGTGTGACAGGGCCGACGCCTTGCCCGGGGTTTCGGCGCTATGCTATACTGCTCCCGATTCAACGGACCCTGCCCGGCCGACAGATTCCCCGGCCTTGCCTGCCAGGCGCCAGAGCCCCAACGAGGTGATGTCCATGGACCGTCCTGCCACCTTTGCCGGCATGTTCTACCCTGCCGGAGAGGCCGCCTGCCGCCGGGAGATCGAGGCCTACCTCAGCGCTGCAGAGCCCGACGCTCTCGGCAAGCCGATCATCGGCGGGGTGGTGCCCCACGCCGGGTGGGTGTATTCCGGCCTCACCGCCGCCCACGTGTTCCGCGCCCTTCAGGGCCAGCCCGCCCCCGAGACGGTGATCGTCTTTGGCGCCGTACACTCTTGGGGGGTGCCCGGTCCCAGCCTCTCGGCCACCGGGCAGTGGCAGACGCCCCTCGGCCCCCTGGCCATCGACGAGGAGTTGGCCGCCACACTACTCGCGGAGGGAGAGGGTACACTGGCCGATCGCCCCGACGCCCACACGCAAGAGCACGCCATCGAGGTACAGCTGCCCTTTATCAAGTACCTGTTCCCGACGGTGCGGATCCTGCCCATCGCCACGCCGCCACTGGCCAGCGCCGCGCGGGCGGGCGAGCACGTCGCCCGAGCCGTGCAGGCCCTTGGCCGGCGTGCCGTGGTGTTGGGCAGCACGGATCTCACCCATTACGGCCCGCGCTACGGGATCGCGCCCGTCGGTGTGGGCGAGGCTGGCCTCCGCTGGGCCCACGAGAACGACGCCCGCCTACTGGAGAAAGCCGTAGGGATGGACGCCGACGGGGTGATGGCCGAGGCCCAGGCCCACCACAACGCCTGCGGGCCCGGTGCCGTGGCCGCCACCATCCGCACCGCGGCGGGCCTAGGCGCCACCGAGGGCCATCTGCTCCACTATACCACCAGCCACGACGTCATGCCCCAGGGGCAGCCCACCGACCTGGTGGGCTATGGCGCCATCGTGTACGTCTAGGAACCCGCCACCCACATGGCCACATCGACCCCTCCTCCCGACCCGGCCGAGCAGGACGCACGGCCCTACGCCGTCGTCGTGGTGCGCACCGACCTGACCCGCCGCGTCACCGCCGTGGAGCAGACCGTCGACCCCGAGGACGAGGACCACCTCGCCCGGGCCTTTCACTACAGCATCCCGCCCGCGCTCCTCGGCCGGCTGCGCCCGGGGCACCTCGTCTGGGTGCCCTTTGGCCCCCGCACCCTGCAGGGCGTGGTTGTGGACCTCGACGAGCGCTCGCCCGTGGAGGAGACCCGCGACGTCGAACGCCTGGCCGACCCCGCGCCGGTGCTCCGGCCGGAGCATCTGGAGCTGGCCCGCTGGATCAGCGACCACTACCTGGCGCCCATCCACCGCGTCATCGAGGCGATGCTGCCGCCGGGCGTCACCCAGGACGTGGACACCGTGGTGGAGGCCGCCGCCGGCGCCCGATCCGAGGGGCTGACCGAGGGACAGGT
>JAAZBQ010000861.1 GCA_012513725.1 Chloroflexota bacterium | reverse complement strand
TTTCCTGGAAGGGCGCCGTGCCCCGCCAGAGGTTCAGTTCGGTGCCGTGGCTGATGCCGCTCACCACGCCGGTCAGCCGCACGTCGCGCGGCCCGAGGGGCGCCAGCGCATACTCCCGGTACTCCAGAGTCCGGGGTCCCGTCAACACGTACGCCTTGGGCATCCTACCTCCTGCTATCCGGCCCCTAGAGCCGATGGGCGAGGGCCGGGGCTATGGATCGACCGTCTGCCGATGGGGCCAGCCTCAGTCCAGGTAGCCCTCCCGCGCTTCCATACGGCGCAGGTGGGCGCGCCGGCGATCCAACTCCCCACGCGCCGCCCTCCAGAGCCCTTCGCCGGTCTCGTCGATACCCAGGTCGCTGTTCGTGTAGGGATCCGCCTTGGTGGCGGCGTTCACCTGCTCGATCCATTCGGGGGATAGCGACCCGCTGCCCGAGAGGGCGCCGGCCAGGCCACCCGCCACGGCGGCCAGGCAGTCGGTGTCACGCCCAAAGTTCACCGCCGCCAGTACGGCCTCCCGGGGGTCCCCCTTGGCCGCAGCAAAGATGGCCAGCCCCTTGGCGACCACCTCGTTGGCCTGCGAGTTCGCATAGACAAAGTGCCCGCCGCCATAGTAGATCGCGTAGAACTCTTTGCGCATGGCCAGCGGCTCGTCGTGACGCGCGGCGATCTCCAGCGCCTGGTCGATCTGCTGGGCGATGCGGTCATAGGCCGCATAGGGGGTGCCCTCCTGGCCCCGGTAGCCGGCGTACTCGCGCGCGGTATCCAGCACCGAGTCGACGGTGGCCCCGGGTCGCAGCGCCTCGGCGATGGCCGCGTCGTAGAGGGCCGCCCAGCGGAGGGCAAAGGTCATCTCGTTGTTGTACACCAGGCCCACGTCGTACACGTCCTCCGCCGCGCCGAGGGGGTTGCCGGCGTTCACGATCCCCAGCGTGTGGCTGGAGCGCGCCATGGACACCACGTTGTTGAACGGCCACAGCCGGCCCAGCTCGCGCGGGGGCACACCGGCGCGGGCCATCTCCAGCAGACTGACGTCAAAGGCCTCCTGCTTGTAGACCATCTTGGCCGGATCGAGGACGGCCAACCACACGGCCACCAGGTCGTCGGCCGAGATGCGGCCGCCCTTGCGGATGGCCGCCGTGTTCATTAGCTTTTGCCGCTCGATGCCGTCCTCGGTGGTGCCGGGCGGCCGCTGCCAGTTCGTGCGGCTGGCATAGTGCCGGTACGTGCCCAGCTCTTCCACCCGGCCGTGGGTAGAGTCGATGCGCTCGGGCGACCACCCTTCGACGGGCGCGCCCATGGCCGAGCCGATCCAGGAGGCGGCGATGCAACCGCGGATTTTGTCCCTCAACGTCACCATGTGGTCAGCCTCCGATCGTGGGGTGCAGTGGACCCGCGGGCATGGTAGCCCCCGCTCCCGGCGCGGTCAAGCATCGCGGCGCAGTCAAGCACCGCGGCGCAGTCAAGCACCGCGGCGGGGTCAAGCACCGCGGCGCAGTCAAGCACCGCGCGCCCCCGCAGCCGCTCGGAGGGCGTCCGGACCCAGGGTGGCGCCGGAGGGCAGAGACACGGTGCGCAGACCGGCTTGACGCCCGGGACGCGGCGCAGGTATAGTGGCTGCCGCGCTCATTGTGCCTGTTACCCCAGGAGGCCGGCCGCCATGCACCTACTCCCACATCGCCCGCGCGCTCTCTGCGCGCCCCACCGCGCCAGGTCGTGTGCTCGGGCACCCGGGCAGGCGACCGCTTCCCCCCAGTGCTGAGACAGCGCGGCTCCCCCGCCCGCACCCGTTCTCCGCTACCGCATAGCCCGTTCGATCAGGATGCACCCATGCCACCGGAGGCGTTCAGGATGCCACTCGTGACCCGATCCACCGCGTACTTTTCCCTGTGCGTGTGTCTAGTGCTCGCCCTCGTTCTGGTGAGCCCCCCTACGGCGCTGGCCGAGCAGACCGAGATCCCGCCGGAGGAGTACGCTGCCCTGGAGGCGTTGTACGCGGCGCTGGGCGGCGAGGGGTGGACGATCCCCTGGACCCTGCCGACCGAGCACCCCTGCCCGCCGCAGCAGCCCGGCGCCCAGCCGGACCTGCCCGGCGTGTACTGCTATCAGGATCACGTGGTCAGCCTGAACCTGCAGGCGAACGGCCTGAGCGGCAGTATCCCCGAGGCCGCCGGCGACCTCACGCACGTACACACGCTGGACCTCTCCGAGAACGGGATCTCTGGCGAGATCCCGTCCGCGGTGGGTGGGATCTTGGCGCTACAGACGCTCGACCTGCGCGGCAATCAGTTGACGGGTGAGATTCCCGCTGCCCTCGGCAGCCTCACCGGCCTGACGGAGCTGGACCTCAGCGGAAACCAACTGAGCGGCTCCATTCCGGCGGACCTGGGTGGCCTGAGCAACCTGCGCACCCTCTCCCTCTCGACGAACGCCCTCAGCGGGGAGCTTCCCGCGGCGCTGGGAGATCTCGCCGCTCTCCAGTGGTTCCTCGCCAGCGACAACGACCTGAGCGGCGCAATCCCGGAGGAACTGGGGCGCCTCACGAACCTGTGGGGGCTCGCTCTGCGCAACAACAGCCTGAACGGGGAGATCCCGTCCTCCCTGGGGAGCCTGGGCAACCTGTCGAGCCTGGACCTCTCCGACAACGATCTATCCGGCGAGATACCGGCCGAGTTGGGGAACCTGACGCGCCTAAGCAGCCTATCGCTGGGCAACAACCGCCTCAGCGGACCCATTCCTGCGGCCTTGGGCAACCTCCACAGCCTGGCACACCTCTACCTGTTCTCGAACGAGCTGAGCGGACCGATCCCCGAGGCACTGGGCGACATGGCCGGCCTGCAGGTGCTCTCGCTCCCCTCCAACCAACTGGAGGGGCCGATCCCGGAGGCGCTTTCCGCGCTGACCGACCTCAGGCTCCTCTCCCTGGCCGAGAACCGCCTCAGTGGCGAGATCCCGGCCTTTCTCGGCGACCTCACGGGCCTCTACTGGCTCGATCTGGGCTACAACGCGCTGAGCGGGCCGGTGCCGGCGTCGCTGTCGAACCTGACAGGGCTCACCTGGTTCCAGCTGGACCACAACATGCTGTGGACCGACGATCCCACACTCGCCGCGTTCCTGGAGGAACAGGACCCCTACTGGTCGACGACGCAGACCCTGCCGCCGACGAACGTGCAGGCGACGCCCGTCGGTCGCGGGGCGCGGGTGACCTGGACGCCGGGGCCGTACCTCTCCGGAAGCGGTCACTATGAGGTGGGCGTTGCCACCGCCCCCGGCGGCCCCTACACACCCGCCACTCCCACGGCGACCGCCTATGATCAGGAGGTGACGATTCGCGGCCTGGAACCGTGGCAGACGTACTATCTCGCCGTGCGCGCCTACAGCCCGGGATGGGGCCAGCAGCAGAACGATCTGTTGACGGCCTACAGCGAGGACGTGCCCGTCGTGCCGGACATGTACGACATCCCGGTGGAGGAGTACGAGGCGCTGGTGGCGCTCTACGAGGCGACGGACGGCGCCCACTGGGCAACCTCCTGGTCCCTCCCGGCGGACGATCCCTGCAGCCTCCACGGCGTGGTGTGCTCGGCGGGGCACATCACGCGCCTCCAGTTGGCGCGCAACGGCCTCCGGGGCGCCCTGCCCGATGCGCTCTTCGCGCTCACCGAACTCGTCGAACTGGACCTGCACGCCAACAGCCTGTCCGGCGCCATTCCGGCGGCGATCGGCAGCCTGACACGGCTCACCACCCTCCGGCTGGATGCCAATGCGCTCCACGGTCCCCTCCCCGTCGCGATGGGAGACCTGACCCGGCTGAGCAGCCTGAACCTGGGGTACAACATACTGTGGACCGACGACCCAGCCCTGGCCGAGCGCCTCGGCGTTGTGTCCCCCAGTTGGGAGCGCACGCAGACGGTTCCGCCCACGGAGGTCGTCGCCGAGTCGCTCCCGGGCGGGGCGCGGCTCTCCTGGCGGCCGGGCCCCTATCGGGTGGACGGCGGGTACTATGAGGCCGGCGCCTCGCTCACCGCCGGCGGGCCGTACACGCCGCTGGCGCTGACGGAGGATCAGGCTGCCTGCGGGATCGACGTGACGGGGCTGGAATCCGGCGTCACCTACTACTTGGCGGTGCGCGCCCATTCTCCAGCGCAGGGAGAGCAGGTCAACGCGCTGACGAGCCCCTACGGTGCGGAGGTGCGCGTGATGCCGCCCTACTCGGTGGCCCTCCCCTGGGTGTGCCGCTGACACGTTCCCTAGCAGCCGCCCGGCGCGGCAACGCGAGCGCTGCATCAGCCGGCCGTTGACAGCCACTCGCTCGGCGTGCATAATGCCCGGCGCACGCGCTTCCATCTACCCTTGCGAGGAGAACGGCCATGGTGGACCTCAGCCTGCGAGGTCAGTACGAGGAGGCTGCCCGGCTCATCCGGGTGAGCCGCCCTGCGGACGCTCGGGACGTGTGCATGCGCATCTTGCACACCTTTCCGCGCCACGTGGCCACCTATGCGCTGTTGGGGCAGGCGCTCGTGCGCCTGGGCAGGCGCGACGAGGCTGCCAACCTCTTTTACCGGGTGCTGGGCGCCGATCCCGAGTCGGCGGCGGCCCACGCCGGGCTGGCGGGCATCTATGAACGCCGCCAGGCCCTGGATGAGGCGCTGTGGCACTATCAACGCGCCTACGAGCTGGCGCCCGGGGAGCCGGAGATCCGGGAGGGCTACCGCCGGGCCATCGGCCTGCGCGATGGCGCCACGCCCGAGCGGGTGACGCCGACCCAGGCGGGGCTGGCGCGTATCTACCTGCGGGGGCGCCTGTACGCCAAGGCCGCTTGGGAGTTCCGGCAGATCCTCGAGGACGAACCGGCGCGGTATGACCTGCGTGTGGCCCTGGCCGAGGCGCTGTGGCGGGGACGCGAGGAGGAGCAGGCCGAGACGATCTGCCAGAGCCTGCTCTCGGCGCTGCCCAACTGCCTGAAGGCCAGCCTGCTCCTGGGGCAACACTGGCTGGGCACCGAGCAGGACGCGCTGGGCCGCACGCTCCTGCAGCGCGCCCAGGCCATGGATCCCGAGAATCTGGCGGCCCAGTCGCTGTTCGGCGATCGCTCGCCGTTGCCCCCTCGGGCCGCGCGGCTGCCCGTGCAGGAGGCGGACCTGCCGCCCCTGGACCTGGACTACCTGCTGGCCGACGACGAGGAGGAGCCCCCGGCCCGGGAAGAAGCAGCGCTAGGCGACTGGATCGCGAACGCCGAGGCGTTCTTTCCCCCGGCGGCGCCGGAGGTGGCTGCCGAGCCGGATGACCACGCGCCCGAGCCGGCCCCCGAGGCCGAGCCCGCCCAGGCGCGAGAGGACGCTCAGGTGTCGGAGGACGCCCAGGAGCCTGCGGTCTGGGAGGCGATGTCGCTCATTGACGTGCAGCGCCAGTACGTCGCCGCGCATCCCGAGGACTCGCAGGCCCGGCTAGACCTGGCCCGGCGCTTTCGCGACGATGGCAGCCTACACGACGCCCTAGAGCAGTACCGCTGGCTGGTGGAGAACGAGATAACGCTCCTGCCGTCAGCGATCGAGGACCTGGAGTTCCTGAACCGGATGTACCCGCGGACCGAGGCGCTGATCGACCTGCTGGGCGAGGCGCGCTTTCGCGAGCGCAGCCGCCCCGGCGCCCGAGGCTGATGGCGCCCGACGCCTGCGCACAGGGTGCAACGGACCCGTCGATACACTGAGGAGACAGAGATGGATCGGACGCTCATCATCGTCAAGCCGGACGCCGTGCAGCGCGGCCTCATCGGCGAGATCATTGCGCGGTTCGAAGGCCGCGGGCTCAAGATCGTGGGCATGAAGCTCATGCAGATCGACGAGGCGCTGGCTCGCCGGCATTACGGGGTCCACGAGGGCAAGCCCTTCTTCGAGGGGTTGATCCGCTACATCACCTCGGCACCGGTGGTGGTGATGGTGCTGCAGGGGCCGGGGGCCATCGAGGCCGCCCGCAGCACGATGGGCGCCACGAACCCGGTGCAGGCCGCCCCGGGGACCATTCGCGCGGACTATGGCCTGGAGATCGGGCGCAACCTGGTGCACGGCTCCGATGGCCCGGAGACGGCGCGTAAGGAGATCGATCTGTTCTTCCGCGAGGAGGAACTGGTGGATTGGGCCCGTGAGGCGGATCGCTGGATCCTCGAGTAGGCCATCCCGAGACGCGTCGAGCCCCCCACACGATGCGGGGGGCTCGATGAGGGACCAGGGGCGGCGCTAGGCCATCCGCAGCACGGTGCGGGCCTGGCTCCACAGCTCCTCCAGGCGGTAGCGCTCGCGCTGCGCCTCGGAAAAGATGTGTACCACCAGCCCGCCGTAATCCATCAGGATCCAGCCGGACTCTGCGGTGCCTTCGGTCGCCAGGGGGCTCAGGCTCAGTTCCTCCTTGAGTTGCTGCTTGAGGTCCTGCGCCATGGCGTCCAGCTGCCGGGTGCTCTCGCCGGTCGCAATCACAAAGTGATCGGCGATGATGGTCAACCCGCTGAGATCCAACAGCAGGATATCCGCCCCGAACTTGGCCGACAAGATATCGACGACTCGCTTGGCAAGATCCAGCGGCTCCAGAGCGACCTCCTGAGGTAATTCCTTGGGCAACACCACGACGGTGTTGATTATACCATACGGCCAGGGGCGGGCCAAGGCGCAAAACTCGCGGAAATTCGTGCCCTCAAGGGGTTGAAACGGCGCCGGGTTTATGTTATATTGACAGTTGCGTTGGCGCCATGCGCCGAGGGCTTGGAGCGCAGGATTCCATGCACTCGTGCGGTACAGAGCAGGTCTCGCTGCACCACTTGACATATTAGGGTGCGCGTGATATGCTGGAATTAGAAGGTGTCAGAGCGCATAGACTACAGCGAACCGACTTGGGCTGCGCGGGAGCAGGCCGGCGGTAGCCATCGCCGGCGCACGACGTACAACCGAGTTCCAGTCCCGCGACAGAGCCAGTCATCCCGATCCGCCGTTGGCTCAGCCCCGGCGGATTTGTTATCGCACAAATCTCATCCTAGACTTTGTAGGTGTCAAATGTTAGATGAAAAGACCAACAAGCCAGTCCAAGACCTGCTGAGCAAGGCCGAGTCGCAGGGCTACCTCAGCCTGGACGATATCATGGAGGCCTTTCCCCACGTCGAGGATAACCTCGACGAGTTGGAGGATCTCTTTATCTTTCTCAGCGAAGAGGGCATCCAGGTGCTCTATGGCGACGACAAGGCGGACTCTACGGATGCCGACGAGGAGCCCGAGGAAGCCGAGGCCCCGTCGCGCAAGGAGCCCCCTGCCGACCCGACGTTCGACCTGTCGGAGATCGCCAGCGACGATACCATCAGCCTGTACCTCAAGGAGATGGCCCGCGTCCCGCTGTTGACCGCCGAGCAGGAGGTGACCCTTGCGCGGCAACTCGAAGAGGGGCTGAACGCCGAAAAGCGGCTGCAGCAGAACGGCAACCTCACCGAGGACGAGCGCGACGACCTCCTGGGAATCGCCGATCGCGGCGAGGCCTCCCGTTCGCACCTGATCCGGGCGAACACGCGCCTGGTGGTGAGCATCGCCAAGCGGTACCTCGGGCAGGGCGTGCCGTTCCTGGACCTGATCCAGGAGGGCAACCTGGGCCTGATCAAGGCCGTGGAAAAGTTCGACTACCGTCGCGGCCACCGGTTCAGCACGTATGCCACGTGGTGGATTCGCCAGGCCATCACCCGGGCGCTCGCCGATCAGGGGCGGGTGATCCGGCTGCCCGTGCACCTGAGCGACCGCATCCGCAAGGTATATCAGATCGCCCAGCAACTGGAGCAGGATTGGGGCCGCCAGCCGACACCGGAGGAGATCGCCAAGGAGCTCTCGCTGCCCGCCAACAAGGTGCAGTGGATGCTCAAGGTCTCCCAACGGCCGCTGTCGCTGGAAAAGCCGGTGGGCGAGGAGGAGGATTCGGAGCTTGGGTCCTTTATCCCCGACGAGGAAGCACCCACGCCGACCGATACGGCCTACCACAACCTGTTGAAGGAAAAGCTGGAGGACATCCTCACCACGCTCTCGCCGCGCGAGGCGCGGATCCTGCGCCTGCGCTTTGGGCTGCAGGACGGCCGCTCCTACACGCTGGAAGAGGTGGGGCGCAAGTTCGGCCTCACCCGCGAGCGCATCCGGCAGATCGAGCACGAGGCCCTGGACCGCCTGCGGCACCCCAGCCGCAGCCGCCAGTTGCGGGACTATATGTCCTGAGGTTGGCCGACAAGCGCCGGTAGAGCGATGGGAGGAGCCGTTGGGTTCCTCCTTTGCTTGCCGGGCCCTCGTTGCAGACCGCCCATCGCCGACGTCGCCGCGTCATCAAACCCGCCGATGAGGGAAGGCATGAGGCTGGGATTCCCCGTTCGCGTCTATGGCCTGCCCGGGGCACCGCCCCCTACCCGCGCGGGCGCCGATCT
>JAAZBQ010000860.1 GCA_012513725.1 Chloroflexota bacterium | reverse complement strand
TCGATTCCCTGCAGCCGGCCATCGACGCGCTGAACGCCCCGATCCAGGACATTGACCTGGTGGTCATCGGCTGCCCCCACGCCTCCCTCGGTGAGCTACGCGCCGTGGCCGACCTTCTGCGCGGCCGGCGCGTCGCCGCGGCGCTGTGGATCACCGTGGCCCGCGGGGTGCGCGACCGGGCCACCGCCGAGGGGTTGGTGGAGGCCATCGAGGCCTCCGGCGGCCGGGTGGTGGCCGATGGCTGCGTGGTCGTCGCGCCGATGCGCGAGCTGTCCTATCGGACCTTGGCCACCAACTCGGCCAAGATGGCTTCCTATGCCCTGCCGCACGCCGGCTTGCGGGTGCGGTTTGGGGCCCTGGAGGCCTGTATTGCGGCCGCGATTCGCGGTCGCTGGGAGACCGTTGTACACTAGATGGAGACGATGAGGGGCCGAGCCATTGTTCGTGGTCGCGGCGAGGGGTTTGCCCTGGTCAGCGATCGTCCCATCGGCTTTTTGGGCGGGGTGGATCCCGATACCGGCGTCATCGTCGAGGTGGGGCACCCCCTCGAGGGCGAGTCGGTGGCCGGGCGGGTGCTGGTGTTCCCGCAGGGCAAGGGCTCCACGGTGGGGTCCTATACCATCTATCGTCTGGCGCGGGCCGAGCGTGCGCCGACGGCCATCGTGAACGCCGAGAGCGAGGCGATCGTCGCCGTTGGCGCGCTCATGGCCGACATCCCCATGGTGGACCGCATCGACATCCGTCGCCTGCATACCGGCATGTGGGTGGAGGTCGAAGACGAGCAGGTGCGCTTTGCGTGAGCGGGTGTTCCTCAAGCTCGGCGGATCGGCGATCACCGACAAGCGCCGCGACCATACGCCGCGGATGGGCGTTATCGCCCGGGCGGCCCGGGAGTTGGCCGCCGCCCGGGCGGCGCGCCCTGATCTGGACCTGGTGCTCGGGCACGGCAGCGGCTCCTTTGGACATTTCGAGGCCGCCCGGTACGGCGTACGCCAGGGCTGCGGCGAGGACTGGACCGGCTATGCGGCCACCGGCGCGGCCGCCGGGCGGCTGAACCGCCTGGTGACCGACGCACTCCTAGAGGCCGGGCTGCCGGCCGTGTCGCTGCAGGCGTCGGCCTCCGCCCGCTGTCGCGACGGCGTGCTGGAGTGGATGGCCGACGAGCCGGTGGACACCCTGCTCGCCCATCGGCTGGTGCCGCTGGTCTACGGCGACGTGGCACTGGACGCGGTGCGGGGCTGTACCATCGTCTCCACCGAGCAGATTCTGACCTATTTGGCCCGGCGGCGGGCGCCCCGGCGCATCGTGATGGTCGGCGAGGTCGCGGGCGTGTTCACCCACGATCCCCAGCGGGATGCCGACGCCCGGCGCATTCCCGAGATCCGCGCGGGCGATCTGGGCGCGGTGGCCGACGGGCTGTCGGCGTCCCACGGGGTGGACGTGACGGGCGGGATGCTGGACAAGGTGCGCACCCTGTGCGCCCTGGTCTCCGAGATCCCGGGGCTCACGGTGCGCCTCATCTCCGCCCACGAGCCGGGCCTCATCGAGCGCGTCCTGTGCGACGAGACGCTCCAGGTGGGTACGCTGATCCGGCGATAGCGTCCCGG
>JAAZBQ010000859.1 GCA_012513725.1 Chloroflexota bacterium | reverse complement strand
CAGATCGCGGCGCGGGGCGTCAAGCACTTTCGCGTGACCAAGGACGTCGTCGGCGGGCGGACGGTCTCCAGCGTCTGCGACCTCTCGTCCGCGGAGCGCATCGAAGAGATCGCCGTGATGCTGGGCGGCAAGGCCACCGAGGCCACCCGCCGCAGCGCCCAAGAGTTGCTGAGCCGTAGCGTCGATAGAGAGCAGGAGATGCCATGATCGTTGCCGACCGTCTACTCGCCACGTTTCTCGATTTGGTGCGCATCTCCAGTCCCTCGGGGCAGGAAGGGGCGGTGGCGCAAGCCCTGATGGATCGGCTGCGGGCCCTCGGCCTGGCCCCGCAGCGGGACGAGGCCGGCAACGTCTGGGCGATGCTGGACGGGCAGGGGGAGCCCTTGCTCCTCACCGCCCACATGGACACCGTAAGCCCCGGTGAGAACGTGCGCCCGGTGGTGCGCGACGGGGTAGTGTATTCGGATGGCACCACGGTGCTCGGGGCCGACGACAAGTCGGGCGTGGCGATCATCCTCGAGGTGTTGGAGGCGTTGCGAGAGGCGGGGGCGGCGCACCGGCCCCTCGACGTCCTGTTCACCGTGGCCGAGGAGACCGGCCTGCAGGGGGCCAAGGCGTTCGACACCGGGCGCCTGCGCGCGCGCCTCGGCGTGGGGCTCGACGCCCACGGCGAGCAGGGCACCATCGTGGTGCAGGCCCCGGCGCAGAACGCCATCCACGTCCGCGTCCACGGACGGATGGCGCACGCCGGGGTGAACCCGCAGGATGGCATCAACGCCATTCGCGTGGCGGCGGAGGCCATCGCCGCGATGCCGCTGGGGCGCATCGACGAGGAGACCACGGCGAACATCGGGGTGATCTCGGGCGGCACGGCGACGAACATCGTGCCCGACCTCGTGTCGCTGCGCGGCGAGGCCCGCAGCCGCCAGGAGGCCAAGCTGGACCAGCAGACCCGCCGGATGGTGGCGGCCTTGGAGGAGCGGGCGGCTGCCCACGGCGCCACGGTGGAGATCGACGTGCGGCGGGCTTACAGCGCGTTCACCCTGACGGAGGACGATGCCGTCGTGGGGCTGGTCAGCGACGCGATGCGGACGGTAGGCGTCGAGCCGCTGCTCCTGCCCAGCGGCGGAGGATCGGACGCCAACGTGCTGAACGCCAGCGGCGTGCAGACGGTCCAGATCTCCACGGGGATGGAAGCCGTGCACACCTGCGACGAGCACATCGCCGTGGCGGACATGGCCCAGGCCGCCGAGATCGTGGGGGCCTGCGTGCGGGTCTAGCGCGCGACGCATAGGGATCTAGCGGAGGGGCCGCATCACGGCCCCTCCGTCGTGTGAATGCAGCGTACCTACACGCTAGGGCCCGTAACCATCGGGGCCTCCTGCTCGCGCAGTTCCCGGAAGGTGAGGGTCCAGACGGCAGAGATAAAGGTCTGGTAGATGCCCGATCCCAGCGTCACGAGGGCGCCGAGCACCAACACCACCGGGACAGCTAGCACGGCGGGCAGCAGCCACGATTCGAACAGGGCGTAGAGGAGGGCGAACAGCGCCGCGGCGACGCCGGCGCCCACCAGGACCACCGGGATGAGCACCAGCCCCACCAGCAGGCCGATGCCGGCCAGGATCAGCCAGATGAGCAGCGTGGGGCCCAGCCGGGCGATGGCCAGGCGGAACGCGTCGCCGATCGACTCGAATATGCCACGGCCCTCCAGGACGGAGAACCGCATGGCATACTCGCGCAGAATGCTGAATGCGGCGCCGACCACCGCGGCCAGGGCGACAATGACCACCAGCCAGATGAGGAACGTGAGCACGCCCCACAGTATCCCCGCCACCACCGCCCCCTCGCCGCCGCTGGCGCCGATAGCGATGGCGGGCCCGATCACCAGACCAAGCCCAACGAGGATCACGACGATGATCGGCAGGGCGATGATGAACCCCGCGATGCCCAGCAACAGGTCGATGATGAACACCTGCACAAAGCGCGACCAGCCGGCGCGGAGGGCGCTGTTAAAGCGGGTGTCGCCGGTGCGCTCTACCTCGTCGACGCCGGCGATCAGCGCGCCGTAGGACGTGTAGCGGGCGATTACGCTGACGATCAGGAAGATCAGGCCCAGGAGGAGCGCCAGGAGTCCGGCGCCGACGATGATCGGGATGATCGCCTCCCACTCGATGCCCCGCGTCCCAAAGGGCAGGGCGCGCCCGAACTCCTCCCAGCGCGCGCTGTCGCCGGAGAACTGCGCGCCGGACTGGCCACCTCCCCCGCCCCCTCCGGCGCCCGAGGCTCCCCCGAACACCGCGAGAATGACGCCGAAAACCCACAGAATCTTGTGGCGCCAGGTGATATCCAGCGCCCGCCGCAAGATGCTCCCATAAGGCATGTCGCTCTTCCTCCTTTGCCGGTCGTGCTGAACTGCCGACCCGACCGACTTGCTCCTGATCGCGGGGCGTTGCCTACCCCGCGTGAGACCTCCATGTCACTATACGGCGCCCGCTGCTAAAGGTTTTCGCCGGGGGGTCGTGGCTGTGTTATAATGTTCCCCGGTAGAGAATAGTGGCAGCGCCTCGGTTCCGCATCCTCGCCCGTCCCGATGATGATCGTTCCACACGGAGTACTATGACGATACTGCCCAGCGTTCAGGGCCCCCGTGGGCTCCATCAGGCCATCGGCCGCTATGGCCACCCTCGCGAGTGGCAGTGCGCCTATCGGGTCAGCGGCGACGAACTGGATTACTGGCGACTCGTAGTGGCCAAGCGGTCGGCGGAGGTGGTGCTGGTGCTGAGTAGGCCGGGCGGCGTCGTGCTGCACACCAAGGCGTTCTACCCCGCGGGCGCCTATCGCCTGCTTACGGGGGGCGTTCGGCCGGAAGAGGATCTGGCGCTGGCCGTGCAGCGGGAGGCGCAAGAGGAAACCGGCCTGAACGTCACCATCGATGGCTTCCTGGGCATTATACACCATCGCTTCGCCCATGGGGAGGACGTGGCGCTCCTGACGTCATACGTGTTCAGTGTGCACGGGCCGGCGGGGCCGCTGCGCTCGCTGGACGAGGAGGAGCGCATCACGGCGTACCGCGAGGTGCCGGTGGAGGCCCTGCCCGAGGTCGCCCGACACCTGCGGGCCCTTCCGCCGGACTGGGCGGATTGGGGGCGCTTTCGGGCGGTGGCCCACTGCCTCGTCTACCAGGCGCTCGGCGCCCCGCGGATGGCCGATGCGGGACCCTGAGCGCATGCCGAGTGCCCCTGGCGACGGCTATGACGTGGTGGTCGTGGGGGCCGGGCACGCCGGATGCGAGGCGGCGCTGGCCGCGGCGCGCATCGGCTGCCGGACGCTCCTGGTGACGACGAACCTGGATCTCGTCGCGCAGATGCCCTGCAACCCCTCCGTCGGCGGCCCGGGCAAGGCCCACCTGGTGCGCGAGGTGGACGCCCTGGGCGGCGAGATGGCGCTGAACACGGACCGCACGCTGATCCAGATCCGCATGTTGAACGTCTCCAAGGGGCCCGCCGTGCAGGCGCTGCGCGCCCAGGTCGACAAGCGGCTATACTCGTTGCGCATGAAGCAGGCCCTCGAGGCGGCGCAGAACCTCGCCCTGCGGCAGGGGCACGTCGAGGGGCTCGTCATCGAGGGCGGCCGGGTGGCTGGGGTGCGGCTGGCCGGCGCGGGGGTGTGCGCGGCCCGAGCCGTGGTGCTGGCCACCGGCACCTTTCTGAACGGCCGTGTCCTCACGGGGGAGCACGCCATGGCGGCGGGCCGGGCGGGGGAGCCGTCCGCCACCGGGCTGGCGCAGGCGCTGGCCGCCTGCGGCCTGGACATGGGCCGCCTGCAGACCAACACCCCGCCGCGGGTGGACGCGCGCACCATCGACTATGCCCTGACGACGCCGCAGTACGGCAGCGACGAGCCGCTCTACTTTTCCTTCCACGGCGAGCGGGAGACGCCGCTCGTCTGGCCGCTGCATCCCGCCTACCCGGTGGACAAGCAGACGGCCTGGCGGACGCAACTGCCCTGCTTCCTGGTGCACACGAATCCCGACACGCACCGCGTCGTGCGCGACAACCTGCACCGTTCGCCGGTGGCCCCCGGGGCGACCGAGGTCGCCGGGCCGCGCTACTGCCCGTCGCTGGAGGACAAGGTGGTGCGCTTTGGGCAGCGCGACGCGCACCAGCTCTTCCTGGAGCCGGAGGGCTTTGCGACGAGCGAGGTGTACGT
>JAAZBQ010000858.1 GCA_012513725.1 Chloroflexota bacterium | reverse complement strand
TGTTTCGACAGGATTTACGAGATTGCTGGACAGGATTGACAAGATTTCTGGACAGGATTAACAGGATATACAGGATTGATCCTCGAGGGCGTCGCAAAGGACCTCCGCCGCCCTCCCTCCCGAGCCTCCCTTCCCACCCTACCCCCCTCCACCCCGTCATCCTGAGGTCCGCCGAAGCAACTGTGTTCGCTGTCAAGCCCTGAACGGGCGGCTACGGCGTGGCGTCCGCCGCCTCCGCAACCGGCTCCGCCGCCTCCCGCTCGGCAGCCTTCCGTGCCTTGCGCTGGGCCTCGTAGTCGGGCTCCCAGCGGGTGCCATTCTTCATCATCGCGTTCAGGATGGTCAGGATCTTGCGCATGCAGGCCACCATGGCCACTAGCCAGGGCTTGCCCGCCCCGATCAAGCGCTCGAACAACGCGCGGATGACGGGGTTGAAGCGCACCGCCGACTGGGCCACCATGAACAGGACGCTGCGCACGCGCCCCCTCCCGCCCCAGATGGTGCGGCGCCCCCGCTTGCGGCCGCTGTCGTTGTTCAGGGGCGCCACCCCCACCAACGCCGCGATCTGCTTGCGGTTCAGCTTGCCCAGCTCCGGCAGATCGATCAGGAGCGTCATGGAGGCCACCGGCCCCACGCCCTTGAAGCTCTCCAGCACCGCCTGCGCCTCCCGGAGGGCGGCGGAGCGCTGGATCTCCTCGTGGAGCTCCCGCTCCACCGCCGCGATCTCCGCGTCGAGGTAGGCGATGTGCGCCTCGATCCGCTCCCGCACGCAGTCCGGGGCGGTGCCCAGGCGGTTCTTCTCCTGGGTGCGCATCTCCACCAGCTGCTGGCGGCGGGCCAGGATGGCGGCGCGCTGCTCCTGGGCCGCATCGGGCTGGGGCCGGGGCTGGGGCTGGATGGCCGCGGCAAAGCGGGCGATGATGGCGGCGTCGATGCGGTCCGTCTTGGCCAGCTGGTTCAGGCTGCGGGCGTAGTAGCGGATCTGGCGGGGGTTGAGCACCGCCACCGACAGCCCGGCGGCGTCGAGGGAGCGGGCGGCCAGGCGCTCGTAGCCCCCGGTGAACTCCAGGACGATTCCCTGGGGCTGGAGGTCCTGGAGACGCTCCAGGAGCGCGGCCACGCCCTCGGGATCGTTGGCCACCCGCCAGCTCTCCCCGGTGGGGCGGATGGCGATGTCCAGGTGGGCTTTGGAGACGTCGATGCCGACAAACACCTCTTGCGTCTGCATGGTGCGAACCTCCTGCGTCCTGCCTTGCTGATACGGGCTCGGGGCCCTGGCAACTGTCCGGACTCTTGAGGTGGTGGCACGGCGACCCATTGCTTCGGCGCGGCCTCGGGGGCCTGGGACCTACCACGGCCTGCCGTGCGCACCGCCAGGGTACCCGGCGACCTGCTGCCGCACAAATGTACCCTTACCCCTAACATACAAGGACCTCCGCCGTGCTGCCTCCCGAGACGCCCATCTCACCACGCGCCGCCCAACCTGGTAGATTCGGCGCTGCGACGGGACCTCAGCACACGTCCACCCGGGGTTCATGTGCGGTAGAGGTCCTT
>JAAZBQ010000857.1 GCA_012513725.1 Chloroflexota bacterium | reverse complement strand
TGGTGCTCGAGATCGCCAGCAGCGCCGACGTCATCTATAGCCTGGATGGCAGCATCCCGACGCTCGAGGCGCACCAGCGGTACGAGCATCCTTTGCGGTTCGAGGCGGGCGACGTGGTCCTTCGGGCCCGGACCCTCGATCGCGGCCACCTGGGGCCGACGGTCACGCGCCACTATGTCGTGGACCTCGGCGCCCACCTGCCCGTCCTGTCGTTGGCCGTGGAACCCTCCGACCTGTGGGGCGAGGAGGAGGGCATCTTTCGCCACTATGACATGCGGGGCGAAGACTGGGAGCGGCTGGGCCACCTGGCCTACCTGGAGCATCCCGCCGACGGCTCCGCACGGCCTCCGGCCACCGAGGGCATCGTCGGGGTGCGCGTCCACGGCGATTGGAGTCGGCAGTTCGACAAGCGCTCGCTGCGCCTGTACTGGCGGCGATCCTACGGGCAAGCCGCTCTGGTCTACCCGCTGTTCGGCGCCGAGGGCATGGGCCAGTTCTCGACCGTGGTGGTGCACGGCGGCGGCGAGGACTGGCACTCGGTGCCCGATCGCGAGTGGTCGCTCCTCTGTAACCAACTGGGCGCCGAACTCATCACCCAGATGGGCGGCTATGCCACCCTGAGCCAGCCCGTGTTGCTCTACCTGAACGGCCAGCAGATGGGCATCTACTATCTACGCGAGCGGGTGGACGAGCGACTCCTGGCCGAGCGCTATGGCGTGCGCGATGCGGAGATCATCCGAGATCCCGACAACCCCGCCCAGCGCGACGTGGTGCGCGGGAGCGGGGCCGCCTGGGATGCCCTGATCGACTATGTGGCCCAACACGACATGCGAGAGCCCCAGGCGCTGGCTCGCGTGGCCCGCCTCGTCGACCTGGAGAACCTCACCGACTATTATCTCCTGCAGATCTATGCGGCGAACAACGACTGGCCCCACCAGAACGTCACGGTCTTTCGCGACGCTGCCGGCGACGATCGGCGCTTTCGGTTCCTCGTGTGGGATATCGACCACGCCTTTTGGATCGACAGCGACCTGCATACCGACATGGTGAACTGGCTCTACACGCCCCACCCGTCGCTGCCCGAGATGGGCGATACGCTCCTCATCCGCGGCCTGTTGGAGAACGAGGGGTTCCGCCAGGCGTTCCTCGGGCGCGCGGCGCACCTGCTGAACACCACGCTGCACCCCGACAACGTCATCGCCGCCCTCGATCGCCTGGCGGCGCGCATCGCCCCGGACATCGCCTTTGAGGAGCAGCTCTGGCAGAGCACCCGCCCCTGGACCGAGCACCTGGAGCGCATGCGCGAGTTCGCCCGGCGGCGCCCCGACATCGTCCGGCAACACCTGGTGGACCGGTTCGGGCTCTCGGGCACCTACCGACTCGCCGTGGGGGCGCCGGATCCTGCCGAGGGCGCCGTGTGGGTCGACGGCATGCCCCTGGCAGGCGACTATGAGGGCATCCACTTCCCCGACGTGGCGGTCGAGGTGCGCGCCGAGCCCGCCCCCGGCCACTCTTTCGTCGGTTGGGAGAGCCTCCCCGGGGAGACGGGCGCCCTGCTCCACATCCGCTATCCGCTGCCGGCCGGTGAGGCGCTGCGACCGGTGTTTGCGCGCAACAGGGAGTAAACCTCTATGGATCTCGACATTCTACAGCAGTGGGAATTCGGCCAGATCGGGAGCCTCGGCGAACTGGTGGTCGCGCTGCTCGTGTGCGCCGTGCTGGGCATAGCCCTGGAACTGGTTTACGTGCGCTGTGGCACGTCGTTCAGCGATCGCAGCCGGCTCGGACGGCACTTTTACCTCCTGGCGATGACCACGGCGCTGGTGATCAGCATCGTCAAGTCCTCCCTGGCCCTCTCGCTGGGCCTGGTGGGCGCCCTCTCCATCGTCCGCTTTCGCACCGCCATCAAGGATCCGGAGGAGCTGGTCTACCTCTTTGTCTGCATCGGCATCGGGCTGGGCGTGGGAGCCGACCTGGTGCCCCTGACCGTGGCCGCCGCGTGCATCATCATGGCCATCATCCTGGTGCGCCACGCCGTCCGCGTCGGGCGCGTCGATCGGGCCGCCTACTATCTGCACCTCGCCGGACCCGAGCACGAGGCGGCCTCGGTGGCCGCCGAGGCCTGCTCGCGGCATGGCGTGCACTTGACGCTGTCGCGGTATGACCGCGCCGACGGCCGCGCCGAGGTGACCTACCTCCTGGGGCGCATGTCCAGCGGCACGATGGATGCCCTGGTGCGCGACCTGGCCGAGGCGCTGCCCGATACTGACGTGTGTTTCGTCGAGCAGAACGCCGCCTTTGAGGGCTGAGGCATGGGGGCAGAGGACCTGCGCTACGAACTCAAGGCGGCCTACCCCGAGGCGGTCGCCCACCAACTTCCCGCCTGGGTGGCGCGCTGCGGGTTCGTCCGCCAGTACCCGAGCCGCTGGGTCAACAGCATCTACTGGGACTCCCTGGCCCTGGGCGATGTCCAGACGACCCAGCAGGGCCATCCCCGCCGGGCCAAGCTGCGGCTGCGCTGGTACGGCCTCGAGGAGACCGTGCAGGCGGTGCTGGAGTTCAAGTACAAGGACGGGCTGCTGGGCGGCAAGCGGCGCCACGAGGTGCCCGGCGTGGTGTGCCTGACCTGGCCCTGGCGCGACATCCTGGACGTCGTGCTGCGCGACGCCCCGCCCGTGTTCTACATGGCCGCCCGGATGCGGCCCCGCCCCTCGACCCTGATCCGCTACTACCGCCACTACTATGCGCTACCCGATGGCAGCAT
>JAAZBQ010000856.1 GCA_012513725.1 Chloroflexota bacterium | reverse complement strand
CCAGGAAGTTCCAGTCGGCCTGGGAGTTCAGGTACTGCATCGCCTGGAACGCTTCCCGCTGGCTCTTGATCCCCTGGTTGACGGAGAGCCCCGACGCGAGGTGCGTGACGGTCCAGGTCTCTTCCTGGGGCTGCCCCGTCTTGTTCAGCGGCTGGTGCACGGCCAGCGCCCCCTGCTGCCAGGCGTCCCCGGTCTGGGCGATTGCCGCGCCCCCGGGTAGCCAGGACTGCACCTTCACCCCGCCGGGCAGGTGCACGGGCGGCTCGCTGGCCGAGAAGGCCGCGGTGTCGTTTAGTTGCCCGCCCTCTTCCTGCCACTTCTTGTACGCCTCCACGCCGCCAGCGCCGGCCTTCTTGGGCCTCGGCGTGCTCCACTTGACCGGCACCGCGGAGTGGGCGTTCAGCATGTCGGTGATTTCGCCTTGGTCGGCGATCCCCTTGGCCACCAGGGCGGATAGGCTCTTGATCTCCGCCTTGGCCTTGTACATGTCGCCATGGACGTTGACGTACGCATAGTGCGCCACGGTGCTGTAGGGCACCACGGTGATGTGGACGTTGGACCCCCTGCCGACTTTGACCCAGATGGCTCCACTCGCTGCCATGTCGCCTCCGTTACTGGCCCTTGTACGCCGGCGGCATGAGGATCCCGCCCCAGCCGATGGCGCCGCTCGACACCTGGTCGTAGGCCTTCTGGATGGCGGCGGTGATCTGCCCCTCGCTGGCCCCCTGGGCCACCAGGTTGTCGATGAGGTGCGCGGTCTGGGTGAGGTGGAAGGCGCGCTTGGCCACCGTGTTGTGGTACTTGCCCGCCGCCTCCGCCGCCGCGGGAAACTTGGGCGTCAGGTTCTTGATCTGGGCGCTCACGGTGGCCCAGTCCAGGGACCCATACACCTTCCCTGCGTCGTACTTGGGGTTCCGCATGGTGAGGAGTTCGTAGGGCATCTCCTCGTAGGTCTTCTTGCCCCCCTGCGCCCGGAAGGCGAACGACCCGCCGTTGTCGATCCGCCAGGTCTGGCCCCCCTTGCCCACCAGGATGTTGTCGGCCCCCATCCCGATCACGTCCCAGTCCCCCACCAGCACGTCCCCGACAAAGCCGTTGCGGAGTTGCCCCTCCGCCGACTCGCGGGCGGCACCCTTGAGGCTTCCCAGGGTCTGGGCGTCCGGCACGAACCGGGCCAGTTTGTAGGGCTGCCCGCCCTCCGTCTTCATCGTCGCCGCCGGCACGTCCAGCCCCAGGGCCTGGAGGGTCTTGTCTGCCAGGTGTTCCGCCTCGATGTGCTCGGGCGAGTTCCCCGTCTTCTTGACGTACAGCTGCCCGTCCGGCCCCTTGACCAGTTGCGCCCCGGTGGAGCCGCCCAGCGTCTTGACGTAGGTGGTGGAGTCCGGGAAGACCTCGGCCACCGCGGCCTCGGAGACCGGCGCCGTCTCCACCGCCTTGGAGACCGCCTTCTTGGGCGTCACTGGCTCCTCGGCAATCGTCTGGGCCTCCGCCTTCCGGGGTGCCGGCGTCGCAGACGACGATGGCGTCGCAGACGACGATGGCGTGGCCGCGCCCTCGGTGTAGCCCAGGGCCTTCAGGAAGTTAGCCGCGGCGTCCTGCTCTTCTTGGGCCGCCTGGGCCTTCTTTGCTTTGGAGCTCTGGGTGTCCACAAAGGACTCCAACGCCTGGACATATGTGGTCGGCTTGGTGCCCGCCTTGTAGTATTCCAGGACGTTCGCGCCCAGCCCCGCCTGCTGATCTGCGACCGGTTTGCCTCCTGCCCACTTGGCGTTCGTTGCCATCACCGCACTCAATCCGGCAGACTCCGCCAGGTGAGCGCCCAACGCCTGCACCGCCGTCTTGGACAAGACGACCATCTGTCCGGTGAACTTGCCACCCTGCATCTTGACCCAGACCGCCCCACTCGCTGCCATCTCGTCGGCCCTCCGGCCCCAGAAAACCGAAGTCTGCCCCAGCCTCTGGGGGTGTTAGTGCTTGGTCTTGTAGCCCTTGTAGAGGAGCCACTCCTTGGCCCCGCCCAGGAACCCCTGCGGCCCAGCGGACGGGGCGAACCCCGTCTGCGGGGCGAACCCCGTCTGCGGGGCGAACCCCGTCTGCGGGACCGACCCCGTCTGCGGGGCGGATTCCGTCTGCGGAACCGGGGCATGTGGGTTCGGAAAGTGCTGCTGCGCCACCGGGTGATCTTTCGTGGCGTCCGCCACCGGGTCACGCCCCAGATGCGCAGCCACCGCGTTAATGATCTCCCGGTCCCGCTTGCGGTTCAGCATGTGGCCCGCCGCCTGGAGCGTCGCCAGTTTGACCTGGTAGGCCTCCCAATGGGCGTCCCAGGGCGCCCCGCCCACCCGCCGAGCCAGGTAGTAGCGGGTCTGGGAGGTGTCCCCGCCCCAGGAGCCCAGGTAGCCGGTGAGTTCCACCTGGAGCCCCGTCTCCTCGAACACCTCCTTGATGGCGTTCTGCTGGGCCGACAGCCCCTCCTCCGCCTCGATCCCGCCCTTGGGGAAGGAGTGGGCGTAGCCCCCGTAGTGGTTGAAGGGCTCGTATATCCACACCCGCCCATCGGGCTCCAGGATGATCGCCCCGGAGGACCGCCGCACGTGGGGGTTCTCCGGCCAGGGGTCCCAAAAGTCCTCGCCATAGTCCTGGTCCACGTGATCCTTCCAGAACCCCGGCTCCGCGCTCTCCAGCGGCACGCCGTTCAGCACCTGGCCGGGGTGCGGCGTCTTGTCGTAGGACACCGCGCCCCCGCCCCACCGTTCCAGGGCCTCGGGGGAGCCCCGGGAGGCCAGTTCCGCCCCGGCGAGTTGCTCCTTGGTCAGGAACACCCGCCGCGCCGCTGCCCCCGCCCCGGCAGACCGGGGAGCCCGCTTGGTCCACATGCCGCCCGAGGCCGCCATGTCTAGTACTCCACCCTCGCCACCATTTCCGGGTGCGCCACCGCCAGGTGCAGGCACTCCGGGCAGAGCCGCGCCCCATCGTTCAAGCGCCAGGTCCCCACCGTGCAGACGCACTCGTCTGCCTTCCGCCAGCAGAGGGGCATCACACCGCCATCCGGGTCCGCCATGGCCAGGTGCGCAATCCCCGTCGCCGGGTCCCTAAGCGCAATCGCCTTGCCCGTCACTCTTCTCCCTCTGCCACTTGCGCCAGATTGTCCCGGAAGCGCGCCTGGGCCTCCAGGCGGTCCAGGTCCCGCCAGGCTTGCCGCGTGAGGGCCCCCCAGAGGTCCGCCGCCGCCCAGAAGCCCACCATGCAGCCGATGGCCCCGCCCAGCACCACCCCACCGCCCAGCACCAGCCAGAGTACCGGCGTCATGCCTCCAACACCTCCTCTCGGGCGTCTCCGGCGTCTCCGGCATCTCCGAAGTCCAGGTCCAGGGTCTGGATGGCCCCCCACACCAGGCCCTCGGCGAGTTCCCGGTTGTCGCGCAACAGCCCCGCGATCCCGTACCCCAGCGCCGTCACCGCCCGCTCGGAGCACTCGTCGTGGCAGTAGGCCTGCACCAGGATGGCGTGCAGGGCCTCGTGGAGGAGCACGGTCAGCGCCACGTCCGGGTCGCTGTCCCGGCGGATGCGGATGGTCGCCTG
>JAAZBQ010000139.1 GCA_012513725.1 Chloroflexota bacterium | reverse complement strand
CCGTTCATCGAGGACTCGGAAGAGGACGTGCGCGAGATCGTCGCCCGCGCCAAGGAGTGTGGGGCGCGCTACGTGATGGCCGGCTGGGGCCTCACGATGCGCGATCGGCAGCGGGAGTACTATTACCGGGAGCTGGATCGGCTCTTCCCGGGGCTGCGGCAGCGCTACGAGCGCGCGTATGGCGAGCGCTACGGCTGCCCGCCACCCAACGCCCCCCGCCTGGAGGCCGTGTTCGAGGACCTGCGGCAGGAACTGGGCCTCGATCGCTCCGTCCGCCCGTACGTCGAGGAGCCGCCGGTAAGACAACTGGGGCTGTTTATCTAGCTCTTCCCGGAAGCGCAACCCTTCCCGGAAGCTGCCTTGGCTTCCGGGAAGGTTCCTCACAAGTGCGCGGCCTCACGAAACCTTCCCGGAAGGCAAGGCACCTTCCGGGAAGGGGAGCCTTCCTACGCCGTACCCTTGGCCTCGGCCGTGTGGCGGACGATGGCCACAAAGTCGGCCGCCTGCAGGCTGGCGCCGCCCACCAGACCGCCGTCCACGTTCGGCTGGCTCATCAGGTCCAGCGCGTTCCCCGGCTTGATGCTGCCGCCGTACTGGATCCGCACGGCCTCGGCGACCTGCGCCCCGTACATCTCCCGCACCGTAGCGCGGACGACGCTCCCGCAGACGTGCTCGGCGTCCTGAGGGGTGGCCGCCAGGCCCGTGCCGATGGCCCAGATCGGCTCGTACGCGAACACCAGGCCCGCGACCTGCTCGCCCGTCAAGTCCGCCACCGCCCCGCGTACCTGTTCGGTGACCCAGCGCTCGGTGTCGCCGGCCTGGCGAATCTCCAGGCTCTCGCCGACGCACACGATGGGGGTCAGCCCGTGCCGCAGCGCCGCCTTGATCTTCTTGTTCACGTCGGCGTCCGTCTCGCCAAAGTACTCGCGGCGCTCCGAGTGGCCGATGATGACGTACTGGCAGAACTCTTTGGCCATCAGGGGCGACACCTCGCCCGTGTAGGCGCCCTCGTCCTCCCAGTACATGTCCTGGGCGCCGACGCCCAGGGCGGTACCGGCCACCAGCTCGGCCACCGCCGGCACGGCCAGGAACGGCGGGCAAAAGACCTTGTCCACGCCGCTGACGGCCAGCAAGTCGTCTTTGCTCTCGGAGACCAGGCTCTTGGCCTCGGCCACGGTCTTGTACATCTTCCAGTTGCCCGCCAGGATCGGTGTGCGCATATGTCTGTACCTCGCTCTCTTGGCCCGCGCTCTCGCGCAGGTGTCGACGTTCTAGTCCGTTGTTCGCATCCGCGCGGGCGGTTGCCCGTGTGGCTACTGGCCGCGTCGCCGCTCCAGCTCATCGCGCAGGAGACGCTGGGCGAGGGGGGCGTTCGCCTTGCCCCGGGTCAGGCGCATGACCTGGCCCATCAGGTAGCCCAACGCCGCCTGTTTCCCTGCCCAGTAGTCCTCTACGGCGCGCTCGTTCTCCTCGACTGCCTGCCGGATCACGCCGGCCAGTTGCTCCTCACCGCTGATCTGCCGCAGCCCGCGCCCCTCCACGATGCCGTCGGGCGCTTGCCCGCTGGCCGAGGCCTCGGCAAGCACTTCTTTGCCCACGGTTGCGTTGATCGCCCCGCTCTCCACAAGGCGCAGCACCTCCGCCAGGTGCTCGGGCGTCAGACGCATCGCCCCGATCTCCACCCCGGCCTCGCGCAGCAGGCGAAACACCTCGCCGACGGTCCAGTTGGCCACGGTCTGGGGCTCGACCTCGCCTCCCGCCGCAGCAACGGCCGCCTCGAACCAATCGGCGATGGCGCGGTCCTCCACCAGGAGCGCCGCATCCTCTGGGCGGAGCCGGTGTTCGGCGACGAACCGGGCGTGCTTGGCGTCGGGCAGTTCGGGCAGCGCGGCTCGCAGACCCTCCACCCACTCCCGCTCCGCGAACATCGGCGCCAGGTCGGGATCGGGAAAGTAGCGGTAGTCCTGCGCCTCCTCCTTGGAGCGCTGAAAGACCGTCTGGCGGCTGCGCTCGTCCCACCCCATGGTCACCTGCTCCACGCGCCCGCCTTCGGCCAGGACACGCGCCTGCCGCTCGATCTCATAGTCGATGGCCAGGCGCACCGAGCGAAACGAGTTCAGGTTCTTGACCTCGACCTTGGTGCCGAACGCCTCGGCGCCGCGCGGGCGGATGGAGACGTTCGCCTCGCAGCGCATGGCCCCCTCCTCCATGTTCCCCGTGCTGACGCCCAGGTAGCGGAGGATGGTCCGCAGGTTGGTCAGGTACTGCCAGGCCTCGTCGGCCGTGCGCAGGTCCGACTCGGTGACGATCTCCATCAGCGGCACGCCGG
>JAAZBQ010000855.1 GCA_012513725.1 Chloroflexota bacterium | reverse complement strand
GCGCCGCGCTACTCCACCCCGATGGGGTGGCCGAGAGCGTCGAGTGGGCGGGGCAATGGGTCCAGCGCCTACACCCAGCCCGAGCGGCGGTGGACGGCTGGTATCTGCCCGGCACGCTCCTGGTGTACGAGCCGTTGACCCTGGCGCTGGCGCTGGCCGGCGCCGTCTGGGGCATCCTGCGGCGCAGCGCCCTAGAGGCGGGGCTGGCGGCCTGGGCGCTCCTGGCCCTCCTGCTGGGCTCGCTCCTCGGCCACCGGGAGCCCGTCTGGCTGCTGGACGCCCTCTTGCCCCTGGTGCTCTTGGCCGGGCGCGGGGCGCAGCGTGCGTGGGACGCCCTGCGCCCCGGCTTTCGCTCCGCGGACGGCCTGGCGCTGTACGGGGCGCTCCTGGTGGTGGGCTTTGGGCTGCTGGCCCTGGCCCGCTACGTGCGCGTCGCCGACGACACCTGGCGTGCCTACGCCCTGCTCACTGCCGGGGCGCTCGTGGTGGCCTGGGCGGCCTACTGGCTGTGGGCCGGGGAGCAGGGCCTACGCGTCGGCGTGCTCGCCGCCCTGGTGCTATTGGGCGGGATCACCGTGCGCTCCACCGTGGCCCTGGCCTACCAGACCGGCCGCGACCCCCGCGAACCGATCGTCCTCGATCCGTCCTCGGTGCAGGTGCGCGACCTCCAGGCGCTGGCTGCCTCCACCGCGGCGCACCTGGCCACCGATCGCCAGGCGCTGACCATCGAGTATGATCCCGCGCTGGAACCCTGGCTCGGCTGGTACCTGCGCGACTATCCGCAGGCCGGCGTGGCGCCCGCTGTCCGCGTGGACCCGCCGGAGAGCGCCGTCCTGATCCGCCGCGACGCGCCCGAGGAGGACTGGCCCGCCGGTTACTTGGGCCAGGCCTTGCGCCTGCGCGAGCACTGGCGATGGGCGACTGCCGGGCTCCCCTGGCACGATCGCCTGCGTTGGTTCCTCTACCGCGACCCGGTGGGCGTGGAGGAAGCCGAGACCATCCGTTTCTGGGTACGCCCACCGGCACGATAGACGAGGATACGCACAGGGATGACCAGTCGCACGGACGTTACCGCCCGCCCGCCCGAAGAGACCGCGGGCCAACCACCGGCCGAACCGGCCGTGGGCCTGCTCGATCGGCCGCTCGTGGCCGGGCTGCGCCTCAACGCCTGGCACGTCGTGCTTCTGGTGTTGGTGATCTTTTTGCTCGTCACCCGCCTGTACGACCTGGGCTCCCGGGGCTATAGCCACGACGAGTCGATCCACGCCTGGGAGGCCTGGAAGTTGGTGACGGGCCAGGGCTACCGGCACAACCCGGTGTACCATGGGCCGCTCCTGTACCACCTCACCGCGTTGGCCTTTGCCCTCTTTGGTCACACGGACGTCACGGCGCGCCTGGTCACCGCGCTGGCCGGCGTGGCGATCGCCCTGACCCCGCTCCTGTTCCGGCGCTGGCTGGGCAAGTGGGGGACACTCGGCGCCATCGCCCTCATGGCCATTTCCCCGGTACTCATGATGC
>JAAZBQ010000854.1 GCA_012513725.1 Chloroflexota bacterium | reverse complement strand
CCATGGAAGTGATCGTCGACCGCACCCGTCGCATCCGCGAGTACCTGAACCTGCCCCAGGAAGAGCCCGCGCGCTGCCCCGTGGCGGCCGAGGCCTGCGACCGGGGCCTCTGGGTGCGCCAGAGCGCCCTCCTGGCCGAACGCGAGGACATGGACGATATCGTCCGGGCGGCTCGAAAGGTGGCGACCGCCTGGAAGTAGGCGACCGGTCGCTTCCCGGCAGGTGCCTTGCCTACCGGGAAGGTTCTTGCCTCTGCGAGGTTGCCGGAACCTTCCCGGAAGGCAAGGCACCTTCCGGGAAGGAGCGTAGAGAGGAGCAACATGGCCAAGCTGACGATTCCGGAACTGTGGGCGATGGCCGAGGCGGGCACGCCCCTGAGCATGATCACCTGCTACGACTATCCCTCGGCGCGGCTGATCGACGCCGCCGGGGTGGACATCGTCCTGGTCGGCGACTCGGTGGCCATGACCGTCCTCGGCCATCCGAACACCCTCCCCGCCACCATGGACATGATGGTCATATTCGCCGGGGCCGTGGCTCGCGGCTGCGAGCGGGCCTTTGTCCTCGGCGACATGCCCTACATGTCCTACCAGGTCTCCGTACCGGAGGCCATCCGCAACGCCGGACGGTTCATGGCCGAGGCGGGGGTGGATGGCGTCAAGCTCGAGGGTGGCCGGACCATGGTCGGCGCTGTGGAGGCGATCGTGGGCGCCGGCATCCCGGTGATGGGCCACCTGGGCCTCACCCCGCAGTCGGCCTCGGCGATCGGCGGATACCGCGTGCAGGGGCGCAGCGCCGCCACGGCCCTGGCGCTCCTGGACGACGCGCTGGCCCTCGAGGACGCCGGCGTGTTCGCCATCCTCCTCGAACTGGTGCCCGCCCGGGTGGCCGAGGTCATCTCGCAAAAGGTGTCCGTGCCCACCATCTCTATCGGCAGCGGCTCCGGCTGCGACGGCCACTGCCAGATCTACCACGACGCCATCGGCATGTTCGAGGCGTTCACCCCGCGCCATGCCAAGCGCTACGCCGAGGTGGGCGCCACGCTCCGCGAGGCGTTGGCGCGCTTTCAGGCCGAGATCAAGGACGGCACCTACCCCGGTCCCGAGCACGCCTTCCGGATCGGCGCCGAGGAGCTGCGCGCCTTTCTGGCCGGAGCGGCCACCCGCCTGGGCCCCGGAGAGATCGACGAACTGAGCCGGAGTCTTGAAGACCCGCCGCGTTAGCGACGAACAGGAGAAATCATGAGCGATCTTGCCGTCATCCGCGACCGACTGGCCCGCTCTCTGGCAGAGGTTCCGGTCCGAGTGCGGGGCGAGGCGACCGACGCCCTGGCGCCAGAGAAGGTCCTCGCCGACCTGGGCGAGGACGGCTCCTGGGCCGACGTGGACTATGCCGATCGGCAGCGGTCCCACTGGGCGCCGGCGCTGCACCTGCGCCGCATCCAGACGCTGGCCCAGGCGGCGCGGCGAGCGGCGCCCGGCTCGCCCGAGTCGGCCGCCTTCCTGGATGGCGCGCGCCGAGCGCTGGCCGTCTGGATGCGGCTCGACCCGCAGTCCGACAACTGGTGGCACAACGATATCGGCACGCCGCTGGCCATGGGCAACATCCTGGTGATGCTCGGCGACGACGCGCCCCCCGACGACCGCGCAGGGGGCATCGAGATCCTGGCCCGCGTGCCGATCTCCAAGACGGGCCAGAACCGCGCCTGGCTGG
>JAAZBQ010000853.1 GCA_012513725.1 Chloroflexota bacterium | reverse complement strand
TCGAGGTCCACGTTATCCACCCCGGTGCCTGCCCGCGCCACCACCCGGAGGCGGGTGCCCCGGCACAGGATCTCGGCCGTCACCCGCGTGGCGCTGCGCACCACCAGCGCATCGTACTCGCCGATGATGTCCGCCAGTTCCTCCGGCGATATCCCCACGCGGACGTCCACGCGACAGGCGCGCTCCAGGCGCTCGATTCCCGACTGCGCCAGGGCGTCGGTGACCAGAACCCTGCACTCCACGGTTCCCCTCCTTTCGGGCGAGTCTCGACCACGGGTGCCACGGAGGAACGGATTCCACCGATGTGGAGCGGAGGGGAGGCAACGGAAGGTGCCGTTACCTCCCCTCCCTCGTGATGGTCACCCGCTCACGTCCGCGGCCCGATCGTCCGCGCCACGGTGGTGCGTTCTAGGCCTGCTCGGGATGCGGAAGCTTGCCCAGCGCCTCGCGCACCTTTTCCTCCGGGTACGCATAGTTATCCAGGTGACCGCCCAGGAATGCATCGTACGACGTGAGGTCCAGGTAGCCGTGGCCGCTGAGGCCAAAGACGATGGTGCGCTCCTCTTCCTTGGCCTTGGCATCCAGCGCCTCGTCCACCGCTGCGCGGATGGCGTGCGCCGATTCGGGCGCGGGGATGATCCCCTCCGTCTGCGCGAACAGCTGCGCGGCCTGGAAGGTCTCCACCTGGGGCACGGCCACCGCCTCGATCAACCCCTCGGAGTGGAGCGCCGACAGGATCGGCGCCATGCCGTGGTAGCGCAGGCCGCCGGCGTGGATCGAGGGAGGCACGAAATCGTGGCCCAGGGTGCGCATCTTGATCACCGGCGCCATCTTGGCCGTGTCGCCATAGTCGTAGGCATAGAGCCCCTTGGTCATCGTCGGGCAGGCCATCGGCTCGACGGCCACCAGGCGCGTCTTGGCGCCGTCCTTCAGGTTCTGGCGCAGGAACGGCAGGGCGATGCCGCCAAAGTTCGAGCCGCCCCCCACGCAACCGATCACCACGTCCGGCTCGGAGACGCCGGCCAGGTCCAACTGCTTGATGACCTCCTCACCGATGACCGTCTGGTGCATCAAGACGTGGTTCAGCACGCTGCCCAGCGAGTACTTGGTGTCGTCGCGCTTGAGCGCCACCTCCACCGCCTCGCTGATGGCGATGCCCAGCGAGCCCGGCGACTCGGGATCCTCCGCCAGGATGGCCCGGCCGGAGTCCGTCTCGTCGCTGGGGCTGGCGGTCACCGAGGCGCCGAACAGCTGCATCACCGAGCGGCGGCCCGGCTTGAGCTGGTAGGAGACCTTGACCATGTAGACCTTGCATTCGATGTCGAAAAAGTTGCAGGCCATGGCCAGCGCCGAACCCCACTGGCCGGCGCCCGTCTCCGTGGTGAGCTTGGTGATGCCGGAGATCTTGTTATAGTAGGCCTGGGCGACGGCGGTGTTCGGCTTGTGGCTGCCGGTGGGGCTAGAGCCCTCGTACTTGAAGAAAATCTTGGCCGGCGTGCCGAGGGCCTTTTCCAGGCGCACGGCGCGCATCAGGGGCGTGGGCCTCCACAGGCGCAGGATCTCCTGCACCTCGTCGGGGATGTCGATGTAGCGGTCGCCGCTCATCTCCTGGGCGATGAGGGCCATCGGAAAGATGGGGGCCATGTCGTCGGGCCCCGCCGGCTTCAGCGTCAGGGGGTGCAGGGGTGGCGGGAGCGGCTTGTCCAGGTCCGCCTGGACGTTGTACCACCGGGTGGGCATGTCGGACTGCTTGAGCTCAAACCTCGTCTGCATCGTCGGTTCCTTTCTGCTCTGGTCTGTTGCGGGCGAACGATCGGCGATGGACGGGGCGAGGGCACGAAAAAACGGCGCTCGCCCCCGAAAGGGACGAACGCCGTAGCGTCCGTGGTGCCACCCCACTTAGGCCCGGCCCCTAGAACGCAAAAACTCTGCCGTGATGGCAGAGTACGTTCGCAAGGCCAGCCTCACTCATTGCGAGTACGGGACCGGCTCTGTACGGCGAGCGATCCGATACCCTCTGCCCTGATAACGGTGGCGACTCCGGCATGGTCTACTGGCCCGCGGGCGTTCTACCATGCGACTCCCAGGCCCATTCCCCGTCCGCGCTGGTACCGGGCTCACACCTAACCCCGGCTCTCTGTACCCGCGCTTGGACGCGTACTATTCCTGTTCAACGTCTCGTATCTAATTGCCGCGATCATAGCACAGGTGCGGGGGCCTGTCAACATCAAGACAGCGCCGTGACCGCCAACCCGTCTATGCCACCAGCACCCGCTCCGGGTGGGCATACACCGTCAGCCGCCCGCCGCGCAGCCGCCCCACCATCGTCAGACCATAGCGCTCGGCGATCTGCACCGCCAGCGAGGTCGGCACCGCGATCGTCGCCAACACCGGCACGCCCGCGCGGAGCGCCTTGGTGGCCATCTCGTAGCTCAGCCGCCCGGAGCACAGGAGCACCTTGTTCTCCAGCGAAATGCCTTGCAGGAGGCAATGGCCGACCGCCTTGTCCACCGCGTTGTGCCGGCCAATGTCCTCGCAGACCACCACCTGCTCCCCGTCGGCGCGATAGATCCCCGCCGCGTGGACGCCTCCCACTGCCTGGCGCAGCACCTGGGCCTCGTTCATCGCCTGGGGGAGCGCCCCGAGCACCTCCGCCAGGACGCCCAGCCCCTCCGGTGCGTTCGGCAGCGAGAGGTCGATCCCCTCCAGGTCCACCGATCCGCAGCCGGCCCGCACCAGCCGGGCCACCTCCCGGCGAGCCTCGGGGTTCAGCCCCTCGGGGCGCACCCGTACCTCGACGCGGTTACGATCCTCCCCCGCGGCCGCCGCCCCGGAGCCCGGCAGCGCCTCGCCGCAGTGTCGCACCCCGACGATGTCGTCAAAGGAGCGCACCAGACCCTCGCTCAGGCAAAAGCCCACGGCGAGTTCCTTTTCCATCCCCGGCAGGCGCATGAGCAGCGCCACGGGCTCG
>JAAZBQ010000852.1 GCA_012513725.1 Chloroflexota bacterium | reverse complement strand
CCTGAAAGGCGCCCTTTTCCTTCAGGGCGATGGCGTAGCGCCACAGTCGCCGGGCCGATTGCCGGGTGACGTTGTGCACTTCGGAGCCGTCCCGCAGGTCGCGCATGGTGTGATAGATGACGCCCTTGCGCTCCTCCGACTGGACGATCTCGACGCCCGTGCGGGGCCCCTGCACCTCGCCGCGCTTCCGGCCGCCCCGCCCGCCGTTGTTGGAGGGCTGGGGCTGCTCGGCCTTGGGTTGTTCGGCCTTGGGCTGCTCGCCGCGAGGCTGCCCGCCCCGCCCCTGGCCGGCCTCCGCCTGCTTTCGGCCCTGGGCGGGCTGTTGCTGGCGGCCGCGAGGCTGCTGGTGCTGTTGTTGTTGCTGGCGGCCGCCCGCGGCGGGCTGGGTGGCGGCCACGGCCTGCTTCTCCACCGGCTGCGCGACCACCCCACCGCCCAGCACGATGCGGCGGATGAGGTCGACCAACTCGTCGCGCATGGCGAGGTTGGTCTCCGCCTCGCGGCGCAGGTAGATCTTGGAGCCCTCCAGGGCATAGGGCGGATCGCCGCCGCGGGGCACTTCTACCCGGATGACATCGCGCCCGCGGCTCTTGAGCACCGTGGTGCGCACCTCGAGGGGCGGCGTCACCTGGCGCTCGATCTCGGTGCGCAGCGCGGCCATATCCTTTTCCGGGTTCTCAACCCCCTTGGGCTCCACCTTGGGGTTGGCGGCGACGCCGATGTAGATGGAACCACCGTTGGCGTTGGCAAAGGCTACCACATCGCGCAACACCGCGTGCTGCCTGCCGCCTTGGCGGGTGGCCTGTTCGTGGAAACTCTGCACGATGCTGGGGCCCTCCTTGCGGGCCTCCTCGACGAAATCGTACGGTTCCGCCGTGCGCCGATAGGGCCGCGTGCGGTGGAAATCGTTGGAGAGGAACAGCTCCTTCAGGGCCTTGAAGCTGACCTCCGGCAGCAGGACCTCGGTGGCCCGCTCGCCGACGCCCAGGTTCTGGCGGTTGCCCGGCTGCCCCTGGATGCGGTGTGCGTCGGAACCCTGGATGCAGTGCATCTGGCGGGGATACTCGGGCTTGGAGCCGGAGAAGAACGAGGCTGTAGTCCGCCGGCGCGTGCTCTCGAGGTCTGTCACCTCCAGGGCGTGGAGGTTGGGATCCTGGGTGTAGGCGATCTTGGTCTGCCCACCAAAGCCCAGGCCCACCATCGCCACGCCGCTGGAGGAATTGGCGTGTGCCGCGATCACCAGCGCGCCCGCCTCGGCCATTACGCGGTAGGCCGTAATGACATCGGTGGTGGCGCCGACCTCCATCTCCCCCTTTTCCAGGGAGGACACCGGCACATCCAGGCTGAGCAGGACGTGCTCGATGGCCCGAGGCGGGGTTTCGGGGTCAAAGAGGGCCATGATGTGAAAGCCAAAGGTGGCGGTGAACTCGAACCCCGGCAATACGAGCACGGCATCGAGCAGCCTGCGGTATTCGGCCAACTTGTCTCGCTCGGCGGGGAGCAATCGCCCACTCTGCTCCCAACGCTCGAGGTCCTGAATCTCGCGCGTCATGGCCGTATAGCCGGCCATACTGTTATGATCGGTGAAGGCGATAATATCGAGGCCCTCAGCCTCTGCCTTTCTCAAGATGTCCAGATAGGTGGCGTCGGGGTTCTGATAATCTTTAGAACCCGGTGTATGAATGTGCAGATCAACCCGACGCCACTCCATCCGGTTGCTCTGCTGGTTTCTCTTTCTCGGTCGTGACACTGTTTGTTCCTTCCCGCTCGCCAAAGGCTGCCTCGAAGACCTGCTCGACACGGTCGGCAAGCACGAAGCGCATATCTTGGCGTACGTCTTCTGGTAGTTCGTCCAAGTCCTTGACGTTCCTGGACGGGAGGCACACCGTGCGGAGGCCGGCGCGGTGGGCTGCCAGCACCTTCTCCTTGATTCCGCCAACGGGCAGAACCTGGCCCCGCAGGGTGATCTCGCCTGTCATTCCAACTTCTCCATGAATGGGTTTGTTTCGCAGCAGAGAGGCCAGCGCCGTGGCCATCGCCACGCCGGCCGAGGGGCCGTCTTTGGGGATGGCGCCGGCAGGGACGTGGAGATGGATGTCGATCTCGGAGAACACGTCCTCGTCGATGCCCAGATCCCGCGCCTTGGAGCGCACGTAGGAGAGCGCCGCCTGCGCCGATTCGCGCATCACGTCGCCTAGCTGCCCCGTGACGGTAAAGCCCTTGCTGCCGCGCATCTTGGTGGCCTCGATGAACAGGATGTCGCCGCCGGAGGGCGTCCAGGCCAGGCCGGTGGCCACCCCGGGCACCTGGGTCCGCTGGGCCGCCTCGAAAAAGTAGGTCGGCTTGCCCAAATGGTCCGCCACCGCGTCGACATCCACCTCGTGCTGCTGCGGTCCCTCGCCATCCGCCGCCACCTTGGCGGCCACCTTGCGGCACACGCTGCCGATCTGGCGCTCCAACTCGCGGACGCCGGCCTCCCGGGTGTACTGGCGGATGATCTCGCGCAACGCGTCGTCGTGAAAGGCCACCTCGTCGGGGCGCAGGCCGTTCTCGCGGATCTGCCGGGGCACCAGGTACGACTGGGCGATGTGCAGCTTTTCCTCTTCCGTGTAGCCGGCCAACTGCAGGATCTCCATCCGGTCGCGCAGCGGCGCCGGGATGGTATCCAGGACGTTGGCCGTGGCGATGAACATCACCTGGGAGAGATCGAACGGCACATCGAGATAGTGGTCGCGGAACTCGCGGTTCTGCTCCGGATCCAGCACTTCGAGGAGCGCCGAGGCCGGATCGCCGCGAAAGTCGCTGCCCAGCTTGTCCACTTCATCGAGCATGAACACGGGGTTGCGCGTGCCGACGCGCCGGATGGCCTGGATGATGCGCCCGGGCATGGCGCCGATGTACGTGCGCCGGTGCCCGCGGATCTCCGCCTCGTCGCGCATGCCGCCCAGCGACTGGCGGATGAACTCCCGCCCGGTGGCCCGGGCGATGGAGCGGCCGAGGGAGGTCTTGCCCACGCCCGGAGGCCCCACAAAGCAGAGGATAACGCCCTCGCGCTCGCGCCGGATATAGTCGCCGGACCCCGCCGCCTCGTCGCGCTCGGCCGCCCGATCCTGGCGCAGCTTGCGGACCGCCAGGTACTCGATGATGCGGTCCTTGATGCGCTCCAGATCATAGTGATCCTCGTCCAAGACGCGCCGGGCCTCGACGACGTCCAGGGCGTCGGGAGTGAGCACCTGCCAGGGAAGATCGGTAAGCCAGGTCAGGTAGGTGCGGATGACGCCGTACTCGGCGGAAGCGGTCGGCAGCTTGGTCAGTCGATCCAGCTCGCGCTGGGCCTCTTTACGGGCCTCCTCGGGCATGCCGGATGACTCGATCTTGGCGGCCAGTTCGCGGGCCTCGACGGCCTGCTCGTCCTCCTCCCCTAGCTCGCGCTGGATGGCCTTGAGCTGCTCCCGCAAAAAGTACTCGCGCTGGACCTTTTCCATGCCGGACTGGGCGTCGGTCTGGATCTTTTTGCCCAGCTCCAACACCTCGACCTCACGGCTCAGCACGCCCACCAGCCGTCGCATCTTTTCGGCGACGCTATCCATGGCCAGGATCTCCTGGCGCACGGTCAGGTCCATCCGGGTGCTGGTGGCCACCATATAGGCCAGCTGGCGGGGGTCCTCCGCCTCCAGGGCACCGGAAACCACCTCCTCGGGCAGGTAGGCAGCCAGTTCCACCAACCTTCGGAAGAGTTCCAGGGTGCTGCGCCGCAAGGCCTCGATCTCGACGGTCTCCTCGACGACCTCCGGGGCCGGGGCGATCCGCGCGCGCATGTAGGGGTCCCGCTGGGTGAACTCGGTGAGCCGCACCCGCTCCAGGCCCTGCACGATGATGTGGAGGGTGCCGTCCGGTGCGCGAGCGAGGCGATGGATGACGGCTACCGTGCCAATGTCATAGAGGTCCTCGGGCCCCGGTTCCTCGATGCTCGGATCGCGCAGGGCGACCAGGGCCACCGTCTTGTCGGCCACCACGGCGTCATCCACCAGGCGAACCGAGCGCGGTTTCTGCACCAGGAGCGGCAAGACGGTCAATGGGTAGACGACGGTGTTCTTGAGCGGCAAGATGGGGAGTTCGGTGGGGAGATCGGAGGCGTGTTCTTCCTCCTCCTCTGCCGTGGCCTCGTTGCCGACTTGGCCTGTGACATCCAGTTCGTCGCTGTTCATACTCGCTCCACTATCCGTAGCCTACGGGCGCGCCGTGCGTCGCCCGACATCTAGAGATCGTCGCCCAACCTAGTCACCGGGATGCGGTGGCGCTGCGCTTCCTTGGGCAGGTACACGTACAGGAAGCCCCCCTCGTACACGGCCTCGATGGCAGCCTCGTCGAGCGCCCAACCGACGCGCACCTCGGTGCGGAACTCGCCGTAGCGAATCTCCATGTTCTGATAGACGAGCTTGCCCACCGGATCGCGGCGCTTGCCGCCGATCACCAGGCGCCGGTCAACAAAGGAGATGGTAAAATCCTCCTCGGTCATGCCGGCGATCTCGACCTTGACGACGACGCTGCCATCGGTCTCATAGACGTCGGTCGGCGGCCGCCACACGCGTCGCTGGGGCGACACGTACCACTCCCGCCTGCTGAACTCCGGCTCCTGGCTTCCGGGGGGCATGAGCAGATCGCTCTCCTCGGTGCTCCCGGCGTCGGACTTGACTTGCATTGGCTATCCACCTCTTGGCCGCAATCCACTGGGGCGCCTCACCCCTGTTGGATTGTACCACATCCGGCCGGCCCCCTCAAGCCAAGGTAGCAACATCCACGCTTCTGGAGAGAAGCGGCAAACATCGTAATCGGCTACCTGTGCCCGAGAAGGCCGGGGCAGCAAACGGGGGACGCTCGCGCGCAGCGTCCCCCGCGGGCCACCCATCTCGCTCTGTTATTATACCACAGACGTCAAGAAATGGGGGATGGGCGGATCTGATTTGACAGGCCCAGGGCGCGGGCCTATAATCTGCCGCAGTTCGCGGGTGTAGCTCAGTTGGCAGAGCGTCTGCTTCCCAAGCAGGATGTCGTGGGTTCGAATCCCATCACCCGCTCT
>JAAZBQ010000851.1 GCA_012513725.1 Chloroflexota bacterium | reverse complement strand
TCGGCAAAGAGGTTCAGGTGCAGCAGGCCGTCGGCGACGACGAACGTCCGCACGTAGCCCAGGTCGCTGAGGAACCGGTCGTGCAGCGATCCCTCCGGACAGGCAATCAGGGTCATCACCGGCGCCTCCAGGAGGAGCGAGCCCCCCTCTTCCGGCTGGTAGGTGCCGCTGCCGGTGTTGCAGTCGGCCTGGAGGTCATAGGTACCTTCCGGATGGAGCGTCAGCGTGTACGCGGAGGGATCGTCCACCTCCAGCACGCTGCCGTCGCTGCTCTCAAAGCGCAGCCACTGCCAGGTGACGCCGACGATCTCGGACTCGGGGCCCGCCACGGCGTTCGGCGGGGCCGGAGTGGTCGGCGTGGGCGCCGGGGTGGTCGCCGTGGCCTCGGGCGCCAGAGTGGGCGTCGACGCCTCCGCCGGGCCCAGGGTCGGGTCGGGCGCCCCGGTGGGCGGCACACAGCCGGCCGCCAGCAGGGCAACGATCAGGAGCGTGGCGCCGATCCACCTGCTCCAGGGGCTCATCGCATCGTACATTTCGGACCTCCCGTACTGACTGGTGATCGGGGTACGTGAGGACATTGTACCACGGAGGGGCGGTCTCCGGCAGCAGTTGCGGCAACTCGTCCTGGCTGCTATAATGCCGCCTGGGTCGACGTCACGTAGCGGCGACCCGGCTCTTTGCCAATCGATTCAAGAGAGGAGAGGACAGATGACGCACCGCATCGCACGCTACGTCCTGGTAGCCCTGTTGATGGTTCCCCTCGTCGTCGGCTGCGGGGGAAACGGCGGCGACACCCCGGAGCCGGTCTCCGTCGCCGGCACCGCCACCACCGCCCCCACGTCACAGCCCACCACCGCACCGACCGCTGTGCCCCCCACCACGGAGCCGACGGCGGCCCCTACCGATCTTCCCCCAACGGCCGAGCCCACCGAGGAGCCCACCGCGGAGCCCACTGTCGCTCCCACCGCCGAGCCCACTGCCGTCCCGGCGGGCGAACCCTCAGTCTCCATGGACCTCCCCGAGAACGTGGAGGAGGGCTATGGCATGCTGGTGACGCTCGAGGCGTCGGCCATCCTCGTAGAGGACCTGGCCGCCCAGATCGCCTCGGGCGAGGCGGATGATGAGCGGACGATGGGCACGGTGTTGATGCTCGGGTTCATGCTTGGCATGGCCGATGAGGTGCTCGTCGAGCCGGCGCCCGATCCGGCGCTCGAGGAGGCCTGGGAGGAGGCGCGGATCGCCCTGCCCCTCCTGAACGAGGCGCTCGGCGACTGGACGGACGGCGAGGGCGAGTCTGGCGAGATCGCCGACGCGATCGCCCCCGTCCACGAGCAGATCGGCGTCGCCCTCACGGCCGCCGAAGAGGCCCTGGCGGCCGCCTATGGCGGGTCGGCCGAGGAACTGGCCGCGCTGCGCGCCTGGGCCATCGACGAGATGCTGGCCGAACTGGCCGAGAGCGGCGGATCGGGCGCCACGCCGCCCACCGCGTCCGAAGAGGCGCTCTCGCTGCGCGTGGGCGAGGCGTACTGGTACCTGGACTCCTTTGACGACCTGATCTTTGTCGGCCTCCTGCACAACGACGGCGACGCACCGGCCGAGAGCGCCTCGGTGACGATCACCCTGTACTCCGAGGACGGCGATATCGTGGCGACCGAGTCGGGCTCCGCGCTCCTGGGTCGCATCCCGGCGGGCGACAGTGCGCCGTTCAAGGTGGACTTTTGGGACAACCCCGGAGAGTTCGACCGCTTTGAGGGCATCGCGCAGGCCAGCGGCTCGGGCGGCTGGTGGGGCGAGGAGCCCTACGATGGACTCGTGCTCTCTCGCGAGCGCGTCCGTGACGAGGAGGAGGACGAGTTCTCGATCGTCATCGAGGCGGAGAACGCGGGCGACGCGCTGGCGGGATCGCTCCAGGTCGTCGTCACGGCCTTTGACGCCGACGGCGCTCTGGCCGGCGCCGGGCACACCTACAGCGAGCGAGAAGTGGCGGGACCGGCCGAGACGGCCACCTTTGACGTATCGTTTGGGGTGCGGGCACCGGTGGATACCTACACCGTGCAGTTTGACGCCCGCGAGGTCGACGAGCGCGATCAGCCCAGCGTGGAGATCACCAGTATGGACTCTTTCCGCGACGGGTGGGGCGACCTCATCTACATCGGCGAGGTCCAGAACACCTCCGACGAGCCGGTCAGTTGGGCGACGATCCTCGTGACCATCAGCGGCCCCGGGGGCGAACTCCTGGCCGCCAAGAGCACCAGCACCCTCCTGGACGTCATTCCCGCCGGCGACAGCGCACCCTTTTACATGGACACGTGGGAGGAGATACCTGACGGCGAAGAGGCGGTGGCCGTGGTCCAGGCCGATGTCGCCGACGATTGGGACCTGAACGGCTCCTACCAGGAGTTCGAGGTACTGCAGCACAACCGCGTCAAGGCGGATCCAGACGAACTGGCCGTGGCCGGCGTGGTCAAGAACGTGGGCGACACCACCGCCGAGTGGATCACCGTCGTCATGACGGCCTATGGTGACGACGGCGCGGTCGTCGGGGCGGGCGAGGCCTATATCGAGATCGACGAGTTGGCGGCCGGCCTCGAGTCGCCGTTCACGGTCCGCGTGACCCTGACGGCTCCGGCAGCAGACTATCGCCTGCAGGTCGAGGGCTCTCCGGCAGACTAGCCGTCGCTCTGAGCCTACCGTTTGTGGAGAACCGAGACGACGCCCCTCCGGGCGTCGTCTCGGTTTTGACAGAGATCGAGCCCATGCTATAGTGTGCCTGTTGGCACACGCGTGCTCGTGCTGGCACGCCCGTGTGCTCGTTCGCACAGTCCCATATCGGCACAAGCAGGGGTGCTCCGACGCCCGGAAGCCAGGAGCGCCTCGGGGGAAGCCGGTCTGAGTCCGGCGCTGTCCCGCAACTGTAGCAGCGACGCGAGTCGCTGGAGCCAGGATACCCGCCCCTGCTGCCGACCACACACCCTTCGCGGAAAGGAGGTGGCGTGTGAAAGGCTATGCCAGGTGGCGTCGGGCCTTTCTCCATCGTCAGGGTTCTTGAGCCGTGCGGCCCTCTTGCCGCGGGGCCGCACCCTGCGTGAGAAGGCCCGTTTTTCGTGCCCAACCGTCATGCTTGGGCGACACCGGGCATCCCGCGCCCTCGACCCCGGGTCGATGGGCCGGAGCCCCACACCGAGGGGACTAGGAACATGCCTCATCATCCCGCTATCCTGCGGATTGCACGCGTCATCCTGAGCCTCATCCTGCTGGCTGCCGCGTCGACGGCCTGCCAGTTGCCGGCCGAGTCGCCGGCCGCCACGCCCACGCCCGCCGTCTCGGAGGCCGCCTCCGAAGCGATCGACCGGGCCGCCGAGTACCTTGCCACGCAGACCCTCCCCGGAGGGGGCGTGGACTCTTTCGCCTCCGGCACCGCGGACCCCACCGGCACGGCGATGGCCGTCATCGCCCTCTCTGCAGCCGGCCGGGGCGATGCGGTGGCCGATATGGTGGGCTATCTCTTGGGGGAGGCCGTAGCGTATACACACCAATCCGGCGAGGAAGGGGCCGAATTCCTCTTCCCCTCCCGGGCCGGACTGCTCCTGCTGGCCATCTCCGCGGCGGGCGAGGACCCCGCCTCCTTTGGCGGCCAGGATCTCCTCGGCGAGCTGCAGGCCGCCTATGACCCCGCGACCGGCGCCTATGCCACCGACGCCCAGGAAGAGTTCACCAGCGGCGCCGCCAGCGACGTGAACCAGGCCTGGGCGCTCCTCGGCCTGGCAGCGGCGGG
>JAAZBQ010000850.1 GCA_012513725.1 Chloroflexota bacterium | reverse complement strand
TGACCGCCGCGTGGAGCCGGTAGCCGTGCCGCGCCAGGTCCTCGGCGCCGCCCTGCTCCCGGTTGATCAGCACCACCACGTCCTGGCACTGGAGACCGGCCGCCAGGAGCGGCTCCAACGCCTCCAGCTTGCTCCCCCCCGAGGAGATCAGGTCGTCCACGAGGACGACCTGCTGCCCCGCGTCATAGTCGCCCTCGATCTGCCGGCGCGTGCCGTGCTCTTTGACCTCCCGCCGGGGATAGATCATCGGCTCGCCCGTAAGGAGCGACACCGCCGTGCCGATGGGCAGCCCGGCGTAGGGGATGGCGGCGATGCGGTCGTACTCCAGGGGTCGGAGAAGCGCCGCATAGGCACGGGCCGCTTCCTGAAGCGCGGCGGGGTACGACGCCAACCGGCGCAGGTCGACATAAATCGGCGAGTGGGCGCCCGAGTGCAAGACGAAATCGCCAAACTGCACGCACCCCGCCTCGTAGAGGAGCCGCGCCAGGCGCCGGACCCCCGCCTTGGCCCCGGCGGGTGCCCGGTCCGCGCGCCGGACGGCGTTGATCTCCTCGCGGAGCGCTTCGGCGGCGGCGCGGGGGTCGTCAGCGTAGAGGATGCCGCGGGAGGAGTTGATCAGGACCCCCTGCCCGTCCTCCCGCAGGCCGGCGCGGAGCACGGCCTCCAGATCGCCTCCCTGGGCGCCGACGCCGGGTACCAGGAACCAGGTTTCCTGCGAGGCGGCGCGGATCTCGGCAACCGCCTCGGGGTAGGTGGCCCCCATCACCAGGCCGATCTCCCGGCCCCCCGACCAGGCCCGGGCGCGATCGGCGATGTGCCGGTAGAGGGGCTCGCCCCCCTGCGACCAGTCCTGCACCTCGCCCGCCGAGGGATTGGAGGTCTTGCACAGGAGAAACACTCCCCGGTCGCGGCGGGCCAGGAACGGCGCCACGCCGTCCTCGCCGAGGTAGGGGTTCACCGTGAGGGCATCGACGCCCAGCCAGTCGAACGCCGCGCGTGCATAGGCGTCCGCCGTCGAGGCAATGTCGCCGCGCTTGGCGTCCAGGATGACGGGGGTATCCGCCGGGATGTGGGCCAGCACGGCCTCCAGCGCCCGCAGGCCGAGGACTCCCTCGGCCTCAAAAAAGGCGATGTTCGGTTTGTAGACGGCGGCCACGTCGGCGGTGGCGTCGATGACGCCGCACAAGAACGCTTCCACCGAGTCGTACCCGGCGGGGAGGCGGCCGGGGTGCGGGTCCAGCCCCACGCACACCAGGCTGTCGCGTCGGGCGATCGAGGCGCTGAGGCGCTGCCAGAAGGTGTCTGCCATGATGCTAAGCCTTTCCGAGGACGGCGGCCAGGAGGGCCATGCGGATGTACATGCCGTTCTCCATCTGGCGGAAGTACGCTGCCCGCGGGTCGTCGTCCACGTCGTAATGGATCTCGCCGACGCGGGGGAGCGGGTGCATGACCGCCATCTGCTCCTTGGCGCGGGCCATCAGTTCGGGGGTGATCTCGTAATAGTCCTTGACCGCCTCGTACTCGCGGAGGTCGGCAAAGCGTTCCTTTTGCACCCGGGTGACATAGAGAACGTCGGCGTCGGCGATGACGTCCTCGACTCGCTCGGTCTCCTCGAACGTGCGGCCGGCCTCGGTCATCTCGTCCTTGACCTCGTCGGGGAGGCGCAGAATGTCGGGGGAGACGTAGGAAAAGTGTACGTCGTACAGGCGCAGGAGCCTAGTCAGCGAGTGCACGGTGCGGCCGTTCTTCAGGTCGCCGACCATGGCCACGTGGAGGCCGTCGAGGCGGCCGAGCTCCGAGAGGATGGTGAACACGTCCAGGAGGCCCTGGGTCGGGTGCTCGCCCACACCGTCGCCTGCCGAGATGATCGGCTTGGAGGCGTACCGCGCGGCGACCTCCGAGGCTCCCACCTCCGGGTGGCGCAGGACGATGACGTCGGCATAGCACTCTAGCGTGCGGATCGTGTCGGGGAGCGACTCCCCCTTGCTGACCGACGAGTACTGCACCCCGTGGATGGGGATGATGGAGCCGCCCAGGCGGGCCATAGCGGCGATGAACGACGACGAGGTCCGCGTCGAGGGCTCGTAGAACAGGTTGGCCAGGATGTGGCCCTTGAGCAGGTCGGTGGCGCCGAGGCGCCGGACGATCGAGCGCATCTCGCTCGCCACGCCAAAGATGTAGGCCAGGTCATCGCGGGCGAACTGCCGAACGGAGATGATGTCGCGCCCATAGAAGGACAGGTTGCGGCTGGGCGCGAGCCCCACTATCTTGCGGTCGTTCTCGTGATGCTCCATGGGTTTACCCCTCCCCGAATGGTGACTACCCGACTCGAACCAATGGCCGACCGTACCCCGGCGCCACGCGACAGGTGCCGTCCTCCCAGGCCACCGCGCCGCGTAACCGCACCCGCCGCACCCGGCCGACGACCTGCTGCCCGCCAAAGGGCGACCACCCGCAGCGGGTTTGGTAGCCGGCCTCGGAGAGCGCGTACGGCTCGCCCAGTTCCACCTCGACCCAGGAATCCTCGGGCGCCCGCAGACCATAGATCTGCAGGGGGCCGTGGTGGGTCAGCGATTGCATCCGCTCCAGCGAGAGACGGCCCTCGTCCACCGCGCCCAGGAGAAGAGGCAGGGTGGTCTCCAGCCCAGGCACGCCGGGTGGCGGCTGGGCCGACTCTTTCTCCGCCCGGGAGTGCGGGGCGTGGTCGCTGGCGACGGCGTCGACGAGATCCAGGCGCTCCCAGAAGCGGGCCACATCGTCCGGCGAGACGAGCGGCGGCTTCATCTGGCCGTAGGGCCCGAGGCGCTCCAGCGCCGTGCTATCCAGGAACAGGTGGTGGGGGGTCACCTCGCAGGTGACCTCGGCGCCGGCCTGCCGCGCGGCGTCGATGGCCAGGAGGTCGTCGGGATGCGGCACGTGGCAGACGTGGAGTCGCTGCCCGTAGCGCCGGGCCAACGCCAGGGCCATGGCGATGGACGGGCTCTCGCCGTGGATGGCAATGGGCCCGGGTCCCGGCCAGGCCTCGAACAGGCGCGCCAGGGCCCCTGGCTCTCGCGTGGTGAGATCGCCAAAGGTCTCGTCGAGGTAGAGCTTGAGCCCCACGGCTTCGGCGGCCAGACGGAGGACGGGGTCGAGATGCTCCCCGTCAAAGCCAAGAAAAAGGCCGTAATCACTTACGGCCTGTCGCTGAAAACGGCGTTGCTTGTCGAACAGGGCATCCGCCGTCACGGTGGGGGGAGTGTTGTTCGGCATGTCCAGGATGCCGACCACCCCTCCCGCCAGGGCGGCCCTGGTGCCCGAGAGGATGTCCTCTTTGTGTGGTGCGCCGGGCTCCCG
>JAAZBQ010000849.1 GCA_012513725.1 Chloroflexota bacterium | reverse complement strand
TCCAGGTCGAGCCGCAGCCCCAGTTCCGTCGCCAGCGCGCCGAGGTGCAGCACCAGGTTCGTCGACCCGCCGATGGCCTGGGTCACGGCGACCAGGTTCTCCAGGGTCGGCTGCCCGACGATGCGCCGGAAGGTGCGCCCGGCAGATAGGGCGTCGAGGACCGACGCGCCGGCGCGACGGGCGGTCTCCAGGAGCGCCGGGTTCAGCCCGCCGCCGGGACCCGCGGTGGCCTCGAGGGTGGCGTTGCCGGGCAGGCTGAGGCCGGCGGCCTCCACGGCGATAGACATCGAGTTCGCAGTGCCCAGCATGTTGCAGATGCCGGGGCCCGGGCAGGCCAGCGCCTCGATCTCGGCCAGGTCCTGGGCCGTGATCTCGCCGCGTCGGGCGCGGCCGATGGCCTCCTTGACGTCGCTGGCCACCAGCGTCTCGCCGCGCCAGTGGCCCTCGGCCATCAGGCCCCCGGTCACAAAGAGGGTGGGCAGGTCCAGCCGGGCCGCGGCCAGGAGCATGCCGGGCAGGATCTTGTCGCAGGAGGCCACGCAGAGGAGCGCGTCCAGGCCATAGGCCCGGGCGGTGAGCTCCACCGTGGCGGCCACCACCTCGCGGCTGGGGAGGACGGCGTGCATCCCGGCCCCCTGGCAGATGCCGTCGCAGAGGGCCATGGTGTGAAAGACAAGCGCCTCGCCGCCCGCCTCGCGGACGCCCTCCTGCGCGGCGCGGGCCACGGCGTCCAGATGCACGTGGCCGGGGACCAGTTCGTTCCATGAGCAGGCCACGCCTACCAGGGGGCGCTCGTCGAGGTGGTGCACCCCGCAGGCGTGGAATAGGCCCCGGGCGTACGCGCGAGAGAGGTTGGGTTCCGTCATGACTGCCTTTCGTGGGTGGATCGTGTGGTTCGATGGGCAGTATAGCGTCCCCCGTGCACCCCGCGCAATGCCCCAAGCCGTCCCGAGTAGCCCATGGCGCAAGAAACGGCGGAAGGCAGACAGGATGACAGGACTCACAGGATGGATCCTCGCGGGCGTCCGTCGAGGGTCTCCGAACCACGTTGCTGAGCAGCGACCCCGAAGCCGGGCCGCCCCGGCAGCCTTGGGTGGCCACCGTTGGCGAGCGCGCCCCAGACCGGCGGTTGACGAACGTGAGCCGCCAACGTTATGCTGACCCCTGTCAGTGCCCACCGCCCGCAACGTGCGGCTCGCAGTGCGGCTCACGCCCGTTCGAGGGTGATTGTAGCCCGACGGGAGGGCCCCCCACACGAATCGCACGAGTGCCGGACGAATGACGGTCATATAGATGGAGCCACTCGGGAAGACCGCATGGATGACGCGATGGGTTCACAGACCCAGCCGCACGTGAAGGTGTTCTCTCACCCCGTCGAGGGAGGGGGCTTCTAGCCCCGACCCACTCTGCTCGAAATCCGTGCCATCCATCCCATCCGTCTTCATCCGTAGTGGGCCCACCCCATATTCGGGGCATTCGTCCACCATGTGTGGGATTCGTGATGGAGGATCCCCACATCCATACAGCGCCCAGAGGAGGCGTATTACTATGCCAGACCAATACTGGAGCACGCCCCAGGGAGACTATGCCTCGCGGCGACAGGCCTTCCTCGAGTTCTCTGCCGCCCACTCCCCCGCGCCGGGCGACCATGGGCGCGGCGGGTTATTTACCCAGATCTGCCGTCTGGAGCTGGACCGCGGGCCCATCGACGAGGACGCCATCCGCGACGCCCTCGCTTATGTCAACGCCCGCCACGACTGCGCCGATTTCACCGTGGCCGGGCTCCTGCGCATGCTGTACCTCCACGCCGCCAACCCCCTCCTGCCCCTCGAACTCGTGCAGGCCACCTGCGAGGCGCTGCTGAACTTCAAGTACTGGATCGACGAGCCCGGCTATGACGACCTGATGTGCTTCTGGAGCGAGAACCACCAGATCATGTTCCACTCGGACGAGTACCTGGCCGGCCAGCTACTCGCCGAGCAGGTCTTCCCGAACGTCGGCCAGGACGGGCGCTGGCACATGGCCCGGGCGCGGGAGCGGATCCTGCGCTGGATCGACGTCAAGGCCCGGGTGGGGTTCTCGGAATGGGACTCGAACTGCTACTATGACGAGGACATGACTCCCCTCCTGAACCTGGCGGATTTCGCCGAGGACGAAGAGATCGCTGGCCGGGCGGCCATGATCCTCGACGTCATGTTCCTGGACATGGCGGTCGACTCGTTCCGCGGGGTGTACGGCACCTCCCACGGGCGCACCTACCCGACCCACGTCCTCAGCGGCCGGCAGGAGGCCACGGCCGGGGTGCAAAAGATCGCCTGGGGCCTCGGCGTGTTCAACAACCCGAACAACATGACCGCCGTCTCCATGGCCACCAGTCCCCGGTACCGGGTGCCGGAGATCATCGAATCGCTGGCCCAGGACCTGCCCGAGGAGATGGAGAACCGCGAGCGGCAGGCCTTCCGCCTGGAGGACGCCGCGGCGCTCGGCATCCGGCCCGACGATCCGGAAACGGCCCTCTTCTTGTGGGCGGCCGGGATGCACCAGCACCAGACCGCCGTGGAGGCCACCACGCGCCTGGCCGACGCGTTCCACTCGCATCGGTGGGACGTGGTGATGCGCCCCTATTCCGACGCCCTCCAGGGCACCTACCGGGAGATGGACCGCCTCTGCCCCGGCCACGACGGCGACGTCGGCCGGTCGGTCCTCAGCGAGGTGTCCAAGTACACGTACCGGACGCCGGATTACATGCTCTCCTGCGCCCAGGACCATCGCAAGGGCAAGCCGGGCTACCAGCAGCACATCTGGCAGGCCACCCTGGGCCCCGACGCCCTGGCCTTTGCCCTCCACCGGGGCAACGCGGACGAGACGGCCTACAAGTACTGGGTCGGTCGCTTTCCCCGCGCGGCGCAGCATCGCAACGTCCTGGTGGCCCTCTACGACATCGCCGAACAGCCCCTGCCCGGCCCGGCGACGGTTTATCCCGCGGACGCCGAGGGCAACGCCATGCCCTCGCCGGGGCCCTCGGAGGAGGAGTTGCTGCCCTGCACCGTGGCCGTCCTGCGGCGGGCCGCGTTCGACGAGGTGCGCGAGGCAAACGGCTGGGTGCTGGCCCGCTCCGGCGACGGCTACCTGGCGCTCCGCTCGCAGCAGCCCGTCCGCTGGACCCCCGACGGCGTCCTACAGGGCGAGGGGCTGATCGCCGACGGTCGACGAAACGTGTGGATCTGCCAGATGGGTCGGCGGGCGGTGGACGGGCCGTTCGACGCGTGGTGCGCGCAGATCGCCGAGGCTCGGGTGGCATACGGCGACCTATCGGTGGAGTACGACGCACCGGGGCTGGGGCGCGTCGCGTTCGCCTGGGAGGGAGACTTTACGGTCGACGGCCTGGCCGTGCCGCTCTCGGACTACCCGCGCTTTGACAACCCGTATTGCCGCGCGGAGCACGGCGCCGGCGTGTACGAGATCGCGTACGGCGGGCGGAGCCTGCGCCTGGATTTCGGGCGGGGTAGGCGCGAGGAGACGCCTGCTCCCCCGCCGGCGCATCCCGCCACAGGGTAGGCGTCCCCCCGGCGGCCGGAGTGGATACATCTGTAACCAGAGTGCAATCGCCTGTTAACCCATCCGTTACAATCGCATAGTAGACTCGGGGCAGAGTCGATGCGCGCAACAAGGTGGGAGCACAGGATGATCAAGCACTCGTTTTCCTTCTGGCAGTTGATGGTCCTCATCGCCACGGTGGCCCTGATCGTACCGCTGCCCGCATCGCGGATCGGCGGCGGGCGTACCAGCGCCCTGAGCATCGCCGCGTACCACGGCGAGTCGTACATCGAGGCCGCCCAACGCTGGGCCCACCGCGCGGAGCGCGACCTGCAGAGGACCCTGTACCCTCCGACGCGCAGCATCGAGCACGCCTGGGCCTCGCTCGCCGACGAATGGGGCTCGAGCGGCGAGCAGGCGATGGCCCGGCTGGGCGCCATCGGCCTCAAGGGGGCGGACCTGAGGTCCGTTCTTCCCCTCGAGCTGCTGGACGACGCGACCAGGGGCTAACAGCCGTTCCCTCGCCACCGAGAACGAGCCGGCGGACATCCGCCGGCTCGTTTGGCGTCCGCGCCGCGACCACCGAGACGGCCGGGACGAGGAACTTGTCAACCAGGCGTTCCGCGGGTATCCTCTCCGAGACCCCGCCGGGGTAGCGGATCGGCGGCCTCTATACCGCCAAACCATCGCCATTTTGCTATAGG
>JAAZBQ010000848.1 GCA_012513725.1 Chloroflexota bacterium | reverse complement strand
CTCCTGAACGACTGCAAGTACGGCCACGACATCAAGGGCCACACCATGCGCCTGACCCTCATCAAGTCGGGCACCGCCCCCGACCCCGAGGCCGACCAGGGGTTGCACCGCTTCACCTACTCGCTGTACCCCCACGCTGGCGACTGGCGCACCGGCGGCACGGTGCAGGAGGGGGCGACCCTGAACGACCCGCTCCTGGCCCTCGTGTGGGAGGGTGAGCCCGCCAAGACCGATGGGGGCCTCCCGCCGAGCCTGGGGCTCCTCTCCTGCGACCGCGACCACGTGGTGGTGGATACCGTCAAGCGCGCCGAGGACGACGACGGGCTCATCGTCCGGGTCTACGAGGCCTATGGCCAGCGGGGGCCGGTGACGCTCACCTTTGCCCAGGCGCCGGCGGCCGTCTGGGAGTGCAACCTGATGGAGGAGAACGAGCGGGAGGTCGAGGTCGCCGATCGCGGCGTGTCCTTCCCCATCAAGCCCTACGAGATCCGCACCTTCCGCGTGCGAATGTGAGAGATTCCCTTCCCGGAAGGTGCTGGGCCGTCCGCGGCACGCCTTCCGGGAAGGTTCTTGAGAGTACGCCCGGCCTCCGGAACCTTCCCGGACCCGAAGGGGGAAGCCAGCTTCCGGGAAGGGGGCGTCGGGCAGGTTATGTCACCAAATGTGACAACTCGGCCCTTCCGTACTATCCTGAACGGGTACGCACGGACATGGACCGAAAGAGGATAGCATGCGCTACGACCCCGGTAACCCGATCATCGTCCAGGGAGACAAGAGCGTGCTCCTGGAGGTCTCCAACGACCTGTACCAGGAGGCGCGCGACACCCTGGCCCGCTTTGCGGAGCTGATCAAGAGCCCCGAGTACGTCCACACCTATCGGGTCACGCCGCTGTCGCTCTGGAACGCCGCCTCCGCCGGGATGAGCGCCGAGGCCGTGATCGAGGGCCTCGAGCGCTACAGCAAGTACCCCCTGCCCGACAACGTCCGCACCGACATCCTCGACTTTATGTCCCGCTACGGGCGGGTGCGCCTGGTCCAGCGGGATGGGGAGCTCCTCCTCGTCTCCGAGGACGTCGCCCTCGTCGCGGAACTCATCCGGCACAAGGCCCTGGCCCCCTACATCACGCGGCCCGTCGACGCCCGCACGCTCCTGATGCACGCTGGCCGCCGGGGGCACATCAAGCAGGCCCTGGTGAACATCGGCTACCCCGCCGAGGACCTGGTCGGCTATGTCGACGGCGAGGCGCTAGAGATCCACCTGCGCCCCCAGACGGTCGGCGGCCAGCCCTTTGCGCTGCGCCACTACCAGGAGGAGGCCGCGGACCTCTTTTACGCCGGGGGCGCCGCCCGCGCCGGCTCGGGCGTCGTCGTGCTCCCCTGTGGGGCGGGCAAGACGATGGTGGGCATGGCGGTGATCGCCGCCATGCAGTGCTCCACCCTGATCATCACCCCCAACACGGTGGCCGTTCGCCAGTGGATCGACGAGCTCCTGGACAAGACGACCCTCGCCGAGGACCAACTCGGCGAGTACACCGGCCTCCGTAAGGAGGT
>JAAZBQ010000847.1 GCA_012513725.1 Chloroflexota bacterium | reverse complement strand
TGGCGCGTCATCTGCTGTGCCGAGTACATGGCCCGGCAGGTGCGCGAGTCGTTCGCCGCTCCCGCCGACAAGCTGGACGTGATCCCGAACGGCGTGGATCCCCACCAATTCGCGCACCTGGAAGGCGTGGATCTCTCCGAGTTTCGCGCCCGCTATGCGCCTCCCGGGAGCAAGATCGTCCTGTTCGTTGGGCGCCTCGTCCGCGAAAAGGGCGCCGAGGTGCTGGTGCGTGCGGCGCCCCAGGTGCTCACCGAGGCGCCTGACACCCAGTTTCTCATCGCCGGCCGCGGCCCCGAGCTGGATCGGCTCCAGGAACTGGTCGAGGAGCTGAGCGTGCAGCACCGGGTGAGGCTTCTCGGCTTTGTCGACGACGATACGCGCGACCGCCTGTACGTTGCTGCAGATTGCGCGGTCTTTCCCAGCCTCTATGAGCCCTTTGGCATCGTGGCGCTGGAGGCCATGGCCGCGCGAACACCGGTGGTGGTCAGCGAGGTGGGCGGCCTTTGCGAGGTCGTGCAGCACGCCGAGACGGGCATCACCATCTACCCGAACGATCCCGACTCGTGCGCGTGGGGCATCCTCCACACGCTGAACCACCCCGAGTGGGCCCAGACGCGCGTGGAGAACGCCTACCGCTCGCTCCTGGAGCGGTTCAACTGGGACACCATCGCCGGCCAGACCCACGCCGTCTATGATCGGGTCATCGCCGAGCGCGCCCAGACCGACTGGTAGCCACGCGCCGCCCGAGGGAGGCGCCCCTACCCCCGCAGCACGTCGTACACCAGGGGGGGCGGCTCCAGATCGGCGTCTGACCAACGGTAGGCGGCCAAGAGCCGCTCGGCGGCTGCCCGCGCGTCGTCCGCGTTCTGGGCATGGATGGCCAGGAGCGGCTGGCCCGCGGCGAGCCGGTCGCCGATCTTGGCGTGCAGGACGATGCCCACGGCCAGATCCACCGGATCCCCCTTGCGGGCCCGGCCGGCCCCCAGCATGACTGACGTCTCGCCGACCTCTCGAGCGTCCAGCGCGGCGATGACCCCGCTGCGGGGGGCAGGCACCTCATGGACCACCAGCGCACGCGGAAAGAGGCCCTCGTCCTCGGTGACCCGCGGGTCTCCCCCTTGGGCCACGATCCAGGCGCGGAAGCGCTCCAGCGCAGCCCCGCTGGCGACGGCGTCCGCCAGCGTCGTGCGGGCGGCCTCGGGGTCCTCAGCCAGCCCGGCGAGTAGGAGCATCTCCCCGCCGATCAGCAGGCAGTGCTCGTAAAAGTCGGCGGGGCCCTTGCCCTGCAGTGTGTGGATGGCCTCCATCACCTCGAGCGCGTTGCCCACCGCCAGGCCCAATGGCTGGTCCATCCCCGACAGGACGGCCGTCACCCGCCGGCCGACCCGCTGGCCGATGTCGACCATGCGGAGGGCCAGCTCGCGGGCATCCTCCAGGGTGGTCATGAACGCGCCGCGGCCCACCTTGACGTCGAGGACCATGGCGTGGGCGCCCGAAGCGATCTTTTTCGACATGATCGACGAGGCAATCAGCGGGATGGAGGGCACGGTGGCGGTCACGTCGCGGAGGGCATAGAGCCGCCCATCCGCAGGGGCCAGGTCGGCCGTCTGGCCGGCCACCACCACGCCGGCGCGCCTCACCACGTCGAGAAAGCGGTCGATGTCGAGGGATACGTCATAGCCCGGGATCGACTCGAGCTTGTCCAGCGTGCCGCCCGAAAAGCCCAGCCCCCTGCCCGACATCTTGGCCACCGGCAGGCCGGCGGCGGCCACCATCGGCACCACAGCCAGGGTGGTCTTGTCGCCCACGCCACCGGTAGAGTGCTTGTCCACCACGATGGGCGCCACGGCATCGAGGTTCAGCGTCTGCCCGGAGCGCACCATGGCCATGGTGAGGTCCGCCGTCTCGCGGGGATCCATGCCGTTCAGGAGGACGGCCATAGCCCAGGCGGCCACCTGATAGTCGGGGACCTCGTCGCGCGTCAGCCCCTGGATAAAGAACTCGATCTCCTCGGTGGTGAGCGCCTGCCGGTCGCGCTTCTTGGCGATGATATCCACTGCCCGCATGCTGCCTGCCTTTCACGCCATGATATGTCAACGCACCGATTCTACCCGGCAGCGGGTGGCGCCGTCAACGGTGACGTGACGCACACGCCGGGCCGTCCTACCCTCAGGCGGCCCGCTGTGCTATACTGACCGCCAGCGACCGACGCAAAGGAGTACATAATGCCCCGTGTCCCCGTGGCAGAACTCAGACTGAACATGCGCCTCAAACGGCAGCCCTTCCTCCTGCGGGACTTTGTCCTGCGGCCCCTCCGCAACGACCAGCAGCTGCTCCTGGTCACGCTGGCCGACAGTAGCGGCACCATCGGCGGGGCGATGCACAACGCGCCCCAGGCGGTGGTGCACTCGCTTCGCGACGCGCAGGGCGTCGAGGTGACCGGCTATGTCAGCGAGCACCGGGACCGGCTGCAGGTGACCCTCGAGCGGATCGAGCCGGTGGAACTGATCGGCCTCCGTGACTTTTTACCGACCGCCCGCCGCAGCATGGAGGAGATGAGCGCCGAGCTGGATGCCCTCCTGGCCGATATCGAGCAGCCCGATCTGGTGCACCTCTTGGGCGCGTTCTTTGACGACCCCGAGATGCGGCGCACCTTTTGCGAGGCCCCAGCCGCCAAGCGCTTCCATCACGCCTGCATCGGTGGCCTCCTCGAGCATACCCTGGCCATCGCCCGGATCGTGCTGACCGCGGCGGACCTCTACCCCGAGATGGACCGGGACGTGGCGATCACTATCGCGCTCCTGCACGACATCGGCAAGATCCGGGCCTACGACCCGGTGACGTTCGACCTCACCGAGGAGGGCATTCTGTTCAACCACCTCTCGGTAAGCGCCATGATGGTCAGCGAGGCGATCAGCGCCCTCCCGGACTTTGACGAGGAACTCCGCCTACGGGTCATCCACGGCATCCTGGCCCACCACGGCGAACTGGACCGGGGCTCACCGGTGCGGCCCAAGACGCTGGAGGCCATCGTCGTGCACTATGCCGACAACCTGGATGGCGATGCGCGGGGCGCCATCGATCATCTGGAGCGGAGCGAGGACGGCGGAGGCACCTTTACCGAGCGCAGCATGATGCACGAGGGGGAGCTGTACCGCGGGAGGCGGTAGAGGCCGCTGACTGACGCGACCAATGAGAGAGGCGGGCC
>JAAZBQ010000138.1 GCA_012513725.1 Chloroflexota bacterium | reverse complement strand
GCCGGAGACCACCGCCTTGGGGCCCACTTCCAACATCACCCGCACCCCGCCCTCCGCCATGGCGCGGACCGAGTCGGTCCAGCGCACCGGCTCGCAGAGCTGGCGGAGGAGGTTGGCCCGGATCTGGGCGGCGTCGGCCGTGGGCTGCGCGGTGACGTTGGACACCACCGGGGCCAGGGGCGCGGCGATCTCGGTGGCGGCCAGGGCCCGGCCCAGGCGCTCGGCGGCGGCCCCCATGAGGGGCGTGTGGCAGGCCACGGAGACGGCCAGCGGCTGCGCCCGCTTGGCCCCTCGCTCGGTCGCCAGCCGGCAGGCCCGCTCCAGGGCCACGCCCTCCCCGGCGATCACCACCTGGCCGGGGGAGTTCAGGTTGGCCATCCATACGCCGGCGTCGGCCACGATCGCGGCCACCGCGTCGTCGTCGAGGCCCAGGATGACGGCCATCCCCCCGGGAGCGGCCGCGCCGGCGTCGCGCATGGCCTCGCCCCGGCAGCGCACCAGGCGCAGGCCGTCCTCAAAGCCGATGGCCCCCGCGGCGGCCAGGGCGGTGTATTCCCCCAGGCTGTGGCCGGCGACGTAGCCGATGCGGGGCATGTCCTGGCAGATCCGCGCCACCAGCGCCCGCCAGAGGGCGTAGGAGGTGGTATAGATGGCCGGCTGGGTGGTGGCGGTGTCGTCCAGCACCTCGGCCGGGCCCTCAAAGCAGGCGCGGGAGAGGGAAAACCCCAACACCTCGTCCGCCTGGTCGTAGACGGCGCGGGCCTCGGGGAACTGCTCGTACAGACCGGCCCCCATCCCGACGAACTGGGCGCCCTGCCCGGGGAACACCAGGGCCAACTTTTGATCGAATGCCTCCATGGTTCCTCTACCTCAATCGCTGACAAGGGTGGGCAGGCGGCGGAGGACCTCTTTGGCCTGGTCGACGGTGCGGCGCAGCACCTCGGCGGCGGGGACGACGTCGTGGATGAGCCCGGCGATCTGGCCGGCCATCACCGAACCGTGGGTGACGTCCCCCTCCATGGCGGCCCGGCGCAGACGGCCGGTGCCGAACTCGATGATCTCGGTATCCGAGGCGCCCCGGCGCTCCAGCTCCTCGAAATCGCGGGACATGGGGTTGCGTAGGCAGCGCACCGGGTGCCCGAGGGAAGCCCCGGTCACCATGGTGGAGCGCTCGTTCGCCTTGAGGATGGCCTGCTTGTAATCCAGGTGGGCGATGCACTCGTCGGTGCAGATAAAGCGGGTGCCCATCTGCACGCCCGCGGCGCCCAGGGCCAGCGCGGCGGCCAGCCCGCGGCCGTCCCCCATGCCGCCGGCGGCGATCACCGGGATGGACACCTCGTCCACCACCTGGGGCACCAGGGCCATCGTCGAGACGCTGCCGATGTGGCCGCCCGATTCCAGCCCCTCGGCGATCACCGCGTCGGCGCCGGCGCGCTCCAGGCGGCGGGCCAGGGCGGCCGAGGCCACCACGGGGATCACGGTGACGCCGGCCTCCTTCAGCGGGCCGATGTAGGGCGTCGGGTTGCCGGCCCCGGTGGTCACCACGGGCACGCGGCGGGCCGCGCACAGGGCGACGACCTCCTCGACGCAGGGGCTAAAGAGCGGGACGTTTACGCCGAACGGGCGCGAGGTGTGCGCCTGGACCTCGTCCAGTTGCCGGGCGACGAAATCGAGGGGGGCGTTGCCGGCGCCCAGGACGCCGAGTCCCCCGCCCTCGGACACGGCGACGGTCAGTTCCCAGGTCGCCACCCAGGCCATGCCACCCTGCACGATGGGGTGCCGGATGCCGAGCAGTGCGGTGAGCGGTGTGGTGAGCATTTTTTCAGGGCCTCCATTGCGTACACTGCCCGTTCTAACACCGCCCTCCGGACGGGGTTGCGCCCTCTGGCGGAACAGAGGGAGGCGTTCTTTTCGTCCGGGTGGTGAGCAACTCTTTGCCTCCCGGCGTGTTCTAGATGCCAGGAACGGAGCGGGCAACGGCGCCAGCGCTGATCGTTGAACGCCATCTACCCATGCTGGGAGGAACGCCGTGAGCAGCAGACGTATCGTGATCACCGGGCTGGGGGCGCTGTGCCCCCTGGGGCTGAACGTCGGGGAGGCCTGGGCCGCCGCCGTAGCCGGCCGCTCGGGGATCGG